>NZ_JBBNHG010000025.1:0-77812 GCF_040094675.1 Coprococcus hominis (ex Arizal et al. 2022) | reverse complement strand
TTTTTGAAAGGTCGTTTCATCAGATTCTTATAGCAATCCAGCAAATAATCTCATAAATAATTGTCCCAGTCGCAAATATGCACTTCGTCCGGTTTGATATTGGTCTGTCACATCACGACATTCTCCCAGCGTGTTCACTCTTTTTTGAAATAGAACAACACCACAGCAACAACTCAAATCGACTTAAAATTCCAGACTATTCGCATTCAGCAAGAAATACTTCATTCCCATGATGACAAAACCTTCATCATTTCTCCAAGGCTTTTTGCTGCCATTTACAATGACGATCTTCTTGAAAGAGTCCGGGATATTACGCAGAGAATTGAACTCCTGCGTCTGTTTTTCTTCCGAAGTCATGTCATATGCAACCTGGATATAGTATCTCTGGTTTCCTTGATTCACCACAAAGTCAACCTCCAACTGCTTGCGAACACGTTTGCCCTCTTTATCCTTATCGAAGATATCCACGACACCCACATCAACATTGTAGCCACGGATCAACAGCTCGTTATAAACAATGTTCTCCATGATATGAGTAGGCTCCTGCTGTCTGAAATTCAGACGTGCATTTCTCAGTCCCAGATCCGTAAAGTAGTATTTCAGATTTGCACCGATATACTTTCTGCCCTTAATATCGTATCGGCTTGCCTTGGAAATCAAAAAGGCATCTGTCAAATAGTCGATATGCTTGGAGATGGTTTTATTAGCATAAGTCATCTGACGCTCACTGGCAAAGGTATTGGCAATCTTTGAAGGGTTGGTCGGTGCGCCGATTGCAGATGCAAGCACATCAACCAGAATCCCAATCTCATCCACGTTCTGAATCTTATTTCTTTCAATAACATCCTTCAGATAGACATTTGCAAAGATGTTCTTCAGATAGTCTGCTTTCTGTCGTTCGCTCTGGAAACTTACGATCTGCGGCAATCCTCCGTAGATCATGTAGTCATCCCATGCATCATCATAATCGCCGTCATAGACAGAATAAAACTCTGCAAAGGAGAGAGGGTAGATTCTAATCTCATCACCTCTGCCACGGAATTCGGTCACAATGTCGCTGGACAGGAACTTGGAATTACTTCCGGTGACATACACATCAATATTGCTCATGCGGAGCAGGCTGTTCAGCACTTCCTCAAATTGTGACATAAACTGCACTTCATCAAGAAGCAGATAGTATTTGCCATCGTCTTTCATGGCATCTTTGATGTACTTGAAACACACCTTAGGATCTCTTAGTTCCTCATTTTCAATACCGTCCAATGCAATCTCAATAATATGATCAACATCAACGCCGTTCTCCAGTAAGTATCTCTTAAAGATGGTAAACAGCAAAAAGGATTTGCCACATCTACGAATGCCGGTAATCACCTTTATCATTCCATTATCTTTTCGCAGGGTCAGCTGCTGTAGGTAAGCGTCTCTTTTAATCTCCATCGTTACGCTCCCCCTTTCCGTGCATCTGCACACTTTTTAGTAATGAAATCCTATCACAGAACGACCTGAATTTCAATATGCATTCCCATTTTATGTGCATCTACACACTTTTATGTAATGTTGATAAATATATTTTCAGATTTTTTTGATTGCAGTGTCTATAATCGACTACTCCAATCGTTATTATAGGTAAACAACAAAAAAAAGATGGTTTCGATGTTTCATTAAATATGTTCGTTAGTCTTTTACACAAAGGATTCTATCTCCTCTGCGCCCTAATGCTTTTCGGATTCAGTTCAACAAACTGGAATCTGACTAATTATTGTGTTTTAATGATTCTATAAACTACCCCCAATTGAGCAGGGTATGTTTCTTTAATCATTCCATTAAACCATATTGTAACGATATCTCCCACCTGAACATCTTCCGCTAAATTTTCTGCCGATACATAATACTCTCCATCATTCATCTGACAAAAGCCTTCAGCTGTACTCACATGCGTTACAAGAAGTTCTCCATCATCGATAATTTCTTTTACTTTTGCATTAAAATTGATAACCTCTATTGGAATAGACGTATCATCTTTTTCAATATCTCTAAATATGATTCGTTCGTCATCAATGACTACTATGAGCTGACCTTCAGAACTCCTTTGATAATGATATCCGCTTCCGAAATTTGATTGATTATTTTCAGATGGTAACTCTGTCCCTGCCACTGTTGACACAATTTCTCCATCCATTGTTCCACAACCAGGCATTGACGCTACATATCCTGTGTCTTTATATATAACACCATCAACCATAACACATGGAGGATATGAGCCAGTATCTGCTATTTGCTCATTTTGTACTACATCATCATTTTCTTTATTTTCTGTTTCTACGGACACATTTCCAGACACAGGTTCTTTATTTTCTTGATTCGTTCCACATCCAGCCATTCCCAGCACCATACATAATACAAGCAGATAGATTACTTTTTTCATAATACATGCCTCCTTAACTTATATTTTTTAACTCTATAAACTGGAATTTAACTTTCCACTAAGTTTTCATCAATAAACTCAAAATATGGTTTCTTATTAACTTCAGTGTTATGTTCAAGATACCATTCAGCTGCATCCTTCAATCCATCTTCTAAAGTTGTAGTTTCCGAGAATATCTCGCCTTGACGAGACACATCCAAATAGTACTCATAGTTGTAAAAACTAAAATAATTTCTCTGTTCAATTTCCTCATAGACATTTACAAAAGTCGGCTTTTTTCCTAAACTCTCGTAACATTTTGTAACCCACTCTTTTATAGATACTGCTTCAGCATTACCAACATTTAAAATATGCTCCTCTGGTTTTTCCTTTATAATCACTTCCATCAACCTGCACAAATCTTTCACATGGAAAAATTGTAATTTCATATCTCCATCCTTTGGTAAATAGAATTTTCTATCTGCTAAGGCACAATCAAATACAAACGCCTCTCTATAAACGTTATTCATAGGCCCATATAGGTATGGCGGTCTTAATATATACGCATCTTTCACTCTTTCAAGTAATGCCTTTTCAGCTGCTATTTTATCAGTTCCATATGTACCCCAAAAGATATTTGCGGCTTTTTCTGATTCTTCAAGAAATGGTTGAACTCCATACTCTGGATACACAGCACTTGAACTAATCATAATGTACTGTCCATAAGAACCTAATTCCTTAACAAAATCAATAATGTCTTTTTCGTTATAAGCTGTTATATCAGCCACAACATCAAAAGAGAGGTTTTTCAATATACCATTCAAATTATGTCTATCGCCTTCAATGAGTTTTACTCCCCGAACTTGTGACTTAGTATTTCTGTTAAGTACATATACTTCATAGCCCATATTCACAAAATATTCAGCTGCATACTTACTTACAAAAGTTGTTCCCCCTGTTACTAGTATCTTTTTCATAAATTCCTCCTTAGTTCTAAAAATACCGATTTGTTAACCTCTTTTTATCTCTTAAACCAATTCTATTATGTATCATATTTTATGTCAAACAAAACTCAATCTCAACCAAATAATCCCCTCCGCACCAGAGCATATTTCGACTGCTTCCGGCACAGAAGGGGATTTTGATTTAACTAAGTAACGTAATATAGATACCGGTCAGGATTGCCGTTGTGATAACGCCGCAGATATTCGCGCCAAGAGCATAATCCAGAATAAATGCTGCCGGATTTGCCTTTGCAGCAGCCTTCTGTGCAACCTTCGCCGTAGACGGCACACACGACACACCTGCGATGCCAACCGTCGGATTGAACTTTCCTTTCTTAAAGAAATATACAACATAGCCGCCAATGATGGAAACGGCTGCCGAAGAACCGGCGTCAAGCCCCATCGCACGCGCGATCGGATAGGTTGCAACCGTACCAAGCTCCGCAAAAAGCGCGATCGTCATACTGATAAATGGGTGTTCAAGCACATAACCGATATCACACAGGATACCGATTCCCATAAATACGAGACACGCGATCAATCCGTTACTGAACGTCAGGTTATAAATCGGCTGCAGGAAATTGATCTGCATGTATGTCATCAGCTCATCGGTCGTCGAAAGTAGCGGATCAATGATCAGGTTTCCGATCTGATTTTCACCGAGGAACAAAACGCCCGCATTGACCGCAGACATACCAAGTCCCATCGGCACCATGATGAGCGGCTCCAACGTTCCCTTCACGCCTAAATACACCAATAAGAATCCTAAGAAGATCAACACGACTCTCGCAATCGCAATCTGTGGTGACTGCGCAAACATCGTACCGATACCCTGGAAAAGATCTAAGATACTGCGCACAGAATACTTAAGGCTGCAATTAAAATTGCCACAATAATTCGCTTGTGATCTGCACATCGTCTCATACTTAACTCCTCGTTGGAACTCGTTTCTTCAATGGCAAATCATAGCGAATTATGTGGCAACTGTTAATTTCTATTTTACTTTTTTTAACCGTTTATGGTCTCTGACCAAGCGCTCCCTCTAATGTCAGTGTCTCACCGCTCATATACTTGAAATCCGGTGACGCAAGCTGTACACAGACACGTCCGATTTCCTTTTCTACATCCCCAAAATGTCCCATCGGCGGTGTGTGGACATTTGCCTTAAATGCATCCGGATATGCTTTCTCGAAATTCTCAAGCTGTGCAGTCCATGCAAGCGGACATACCACATTCGCATTGATGCCATCGGCAGCCCACTCGGTTGCTGCGACTCTCGTCAATCCACGGATGCCTTCCTTCGCTGCAGCGTAAGCGCACTGTCCGAAGTTTCCGAACAAGCCGGCGCCCGATGCGAAATTGATCACGGAGCCCTTCGTCTCCTTCAGATATGGATAGCATGCTTTCATATAATAAAATGCCGCATACAATCCGGAATAAATTGCAAGGTCAAACTGTGCGGTTGTATGATCGGCGATCGTCACACCGGAAGCAGAAGCCTGCGCGTTGTTGATCAGCACATCGATTCTTCCAAATGTATCGATCGTCTGCTTTACAACATTTGCTACGACTGCCTCATTGTCAGAGCCGGCGCTTACATCCGCCTGTACCGGAAGCACCTTCACGCCATATTTGCGTTCGATTTCTTCTTTTGCATCGTCAAGTTTCTGCACGTTCCGTCCGGTCAGGACAAGGTTTGCCCCTTCCTTCGCATAGGCAGTTGCGATTCCATATCCAATCGAACCGCAGCTTCCGTCGCTCAAAACCGCGCGTCCGCCACCTGTGATAATTGCTACTTTACCTTCTAAAAATCCCATGTCATAATCCCCTTTCGTATCATAATTCAGATATGTATATTGTACCAAAAAAACGCATGCTTCTCAATGAGGATACATGCGTTTTTTTCTCATTTTACTCGCGATTCTTCAGCACTTCGGCCGGTAGCATCTGCTTGATTTTCCGCACAAGTAAATGATTGATAATGAAATACAATACAAGTACACCTGCGAACATCGCCAGATACAGCCATGCCGGAAAGGACTTGTCGACACCACACGCAATGTTCGGCACGAACTGCGGCTCGTACGTCGCATCAAGCAGTACCTTCGCAAGCGGAATCGAAACAAGCGCACCGATCAAAACGATATAGAAGTTTCCATCCAGATACATCTTTTTCACTTCCTTGTTCCGGTAACCGAAGATCTTGATCAGCGCAATGCTGAACGAAGAACGATCGATCATAACCTTCATCATCAGGTACAGGACAATGGCAAAGATCAAGGCAGATACAGCACCGATCGTAATGATCATCGACCGCATCTGGTCGGAGAAGATTCCGGCTGCTTTCTTCACGTCGTCACGTGTCAGCGTCGAATACAGACGTCCACCCTCGACACCCAGATCATGATCTGCAAATACGACATTGTAATAATCCTCCTGCTCGCCGAACAGATCAAGTGCCTTATCATATGGAAGGAACACCATGAAGCTTGGGGCATACTGTGTCACTGCCTCAATCTCAAATGCGTAGATCTTTCCGTTTTCCTCATCCTTCAGGGTGATCACATCCCCCTTTTTCAATCCATATTTGTAAGAAATGGATGAGCTGATTGTTACCTTATCTGCAGAATCAGATAGTATCACATCAAAGAACGGATTGTTCTCCTTGATGCCAAGCACTGTTACATCGAAGTTATATCCATAGATTTCCTTCTTCAACGTCTTGGCATAAGCTTCATAGCCGCCATCCGGCACTTGTTCGGCTGGATATTTATAGGTATACATATATTCAAATTTCGTATCTGCGACATAATCGTCCTGTACAGCATGACAATATGTATAAATCTCCATGGACATTACCAAAAGCAGGATACTTACAAACATACCAAATAAAACGGTAAGTGCCGTCCGTCTCTCACGCAGGATCTGACGGATACGGAACAACTTCATGAACTTCATATTTCCGAGCTTCACATCCTTGCCCGTAGCGGCCTTCTGTTCATTTTTCAGCAGGATAAGCACCGGACGAGACAGGCGCTTACGGATAACCAGGCTCGTCACGATCAGACATATGATTGGCGGAATCACAACACCATATATGATTGTATATGGCAGTACCTGCACCGCTATATCCGGCAGAGAATAATAATTATATGCATCCTGCATCTGATACCACACGCCAATCCTTGTGTAAGCAAGTGCTGTTCCAATCGCACCTCCGATTAGGGAAATCAAAGTCGGAAGCAGGATATAATGCTTCATCAGATCCTTTCGCTTTACACCGAGTGCATAGAGGGCTCCGATCACGGCACTCTCCTGATCGATAGAATGTACCACGAATACAGAAAGTACATAAGCGATCAACACAAGGAGCAGAACGCCCGCGATCATACCGATTGTCTTGTTCATCGCTACATCATCGCCCGCTGCATGGATACGTACATTGTCCTCTGCAGCTACAAAGGAAAGCAGGTTATCGGCATCGGCAGTGAAGATTTCGTCAAGCATATCCTCTGTCTCATCCTTCAATTCCTGCATGCCATCCTGTACATCAGATGCACCGTCGGCTGCGTTCTGAAGAGCGGGGTTATTGTCTGTCAGCTCAGAAAGTCCTTCAGCAAGCTCCTTTGCACCGTCAGCAAGCTCATTAATTCCATCGCGAAATTCCTCTTCCCTGCCGAGCGTCCGGTCCCAATACTCCTGAAAATACACATCATCCACATCGTCGGATGAGAAGGAAAGCTTCTTTAACTCTGCCTTTAATTCATCATCGGTCATCGCGTCATTTAACTTATATGCATAATAATATTCCTCAGACTTCGCGCTCTTGCCTTCCTTTTGAAGTGTCGTGTACACCTCATCTGTCACAAATGCCAAGCCGAAATTCAGGCTGTCACAGCTTGTGTCGCTGAGTGATTTCAATGGGCTGTCGTAATCCGGCACCGTGCCGATACCGCTTACTTTATATGTGCGGTCACCAAGAACAATTGTATCTCCCACGTGTATAGCATTTTTCTCCGCATATTGCCGCTCAAGAACAAGCTCATCGTCTGCCTGTGCGAGCTTACCCGCGCAAATCGCAATCGTATTGATTTCGGTACGATTGCGGAATACTCGAATTGTCTTATCCCCATCGACAGCATAATCTAAGAAAAACATTTTCTCCAATGTAATTCCCTTATCCGTCAGTGCGTCCCACTCGCTCTCCTTCATCGGAACAAAGAGGGAAAACTGACCATCTTCGACGTTCTGCTTCTCCGCCTCGGTTGTTGTGCCACGCATAACCGTCTCTGCTGCTCCAACAACACTCACAACCATGTACATGCTGAGAATCAACAAAAATGCGAGTGCCAGATAACGCGGCAGGTTCTCTTTGAAATCTCTGAAAATTCTTTTGCGTAATACTTTCTGCATCTTACAAATCCTCCAATTCTGCTGCCGGCACCTTCGTTTCATTGTTATAATTTTTCTTGATCTGTCCGTCCTTCAGGACGATTACCTGATCAACCATATCCTTGATTGCGTTGTTATGTGTGACGATGATCATCGTTGTGCCATACTGCGCATTGATCTTCTCTAACAAAATGAGGATATCCCGGGAAGTTCTTGAATCCAGTGCTCCAGTTGGCTCATCGCAGAGCAGAAGCTTCGGATTCTTGATGAGTGCACGGGCAATCGCGCAACGCTGCTGCTGTCCACCGGACAACTGCGATGGGAATTTGTTCTGATGCTCGGTGAGTCCAAGCACATCCAGAAGCTCATCCATATCTAACGGCTGATCAGTCAGATATTCGCATACCTGAATATTCTCGCGCACGGTAAGGTTCGGAACCAGATTGTAAAACTGAAAGATAAATCCAAGATAATCTCTACGATAATCAGAGAGCGCATCCATTTTAAGTCCTACCATCTCCTGTCCGTCGACCTGAATCGAACCGGAATCTACCACATCCAGTCCACCGATACAGTTTAACAATGTGGATTTACCGGAACCACTCGTTCCCTGAATCACGCACATCTTTCCCTTCTCGACACCAACCGACACGCCTTTCAATACCTGCATATAACTGCCACCCTCACCGTAGCTTTTCTTTACATCTGATACCTCTACATACATCCTATTGATCCTCCTTGTATTTTATTTGTATCTTCTTCATTACATAACAGTGTTATGTTTTGATTACATTAAGTTGAAAGATTTTTTCCTATGATTGCTAACGACATAACATCGTTATGTTGTCGTCTTATAAAAAGCTATGCAACATATTAATGCATACATAGCTGATTTTCTTTATTGATTCTGGAACATGGCGTTCCATCCACCCAACAGATAGTTCATAACCTGTTCCATATGCTTCAACGCCTTCTGCTCATCCTTCTCATGCAGCAGTAAGTGAGAAAATGCATTGATCTGTACATGTGCCACCCAGTGCAGCGTATATTCATCCGGTGGTTCCACGCCCAGCACTTTCGCTTGTTCTACAGCAAAGATCTGATATCCATTCTCCATGATTGCAACGAATTCATCGACGCAGTTTTCAAACCGAGATCCCTGGCTCTTCGTCAAAATCAAGGTAAACATATCATAGTTCGCATATAGAAGATGGATAATCTGCGTACTTGCAAACATATCATCCTGCATGTTATCTTCCCTTGCAGCCGGAAGCTGTTGCAGTTCCATGAGTTCCTGCCGCATATGTTGTTGCAGCATATGTTTTAGCTTCTCCAAAACCGGCTCCACAATTGCCGCAAACAAATCTTCCTTATCCTGAAAGAAAAAATATAATGCACCTGTTGTCACCCCGGCATTCTTACAGATTGATCGAAGCGAGGCTCCCTGATATCCTTTTTCCAAGAATTCCTGCTTGGCACTCGCCAGCAGCATCTCCCTTGTTTCCTTTTCCACTTTACTTGCTCCTTTTCGCTCCATCCTGATATATGCTTCTCATGGTTTTCACCCCATCACTTCGTGATGCGGCAGGTCGTCGCCTCCATCCTAATACAGGCTTCGCCTGTAGGAGACTCCTCACATAACATCGTTATGTTAGCGTATATTGCGCCAACTGTCAACCCTTATTTTTTAATTTGGGGGATTTCCCCGATTTTCCAACTTTTCCCCCAACCCACTTGCTTCCCAACAGCTTCCGGTTGGGGGATTTTCCCGATTTCTCAACTTTTCCCCCAACCCACTTGTTTCCCTTTAGCTTCCGGTTGGGGGATTTTCCCGATTTCTCAACTTTTCTCCCAACACGCTTGCTTCTCAGCTGCTTCCGGTTGGGGAATTTTCCCAATTTTCCAACTTTTCCCCCAACACGCTTGCTTCCCAATAGCTTCCGGTTGGGGGATTTTTCCGATTTCTCAACTTTTCCCCCAATTTACCACTCAAACTAACATAAAAAAGCAGCCGACTTTCATCGACTGCCTAAATCCCTAGCTGCTGCAAAAAGCAAACTATTTCATTATTTTATCCACACTTCTTAATTCACCACACGAATCTGCTCTTCGTTGATCAGCGGATACCGTCGAAGTGTATCTCCATCCAGGTTCTCCCGGTGCATATCCACCGCCTGAATCTGATGATTCTCATAGGTTGTATAATAATAGATTCCCTTGTCCGCATTGACACAGGATGTATAGATCGTAATCTCATATTTTCCCGGCTCCACCTCACAACAGCCACGCTGCTGTTCTACGGAACCTAAGATATGGAAGAACTGGCTCACGCTCTCCGCTTCTGACTCTCCGGAGATTGCATGCATCTTCGTAAATGCGACCTTCGCAAACCGCGACGCCGACGAAAGATCGCCCGGAAGTCCAAGTCCACCCATGCCTCGACTATATGTCGCAAGCGGCAGCTCCTTCGCAAAGTGATTTTCCGGCTGGCTTGGTGATACATGCATGTAATTGTTCAGCATGAACATCTGCACCGGAAATGGCGGATTGTTGGTCAGCACTCCAACCGGATTGTCATAGACATGCAAGCCATCTTCCACACATTCTACCACAATTGCGGCATCCTTATCTGCAATCATCCAATGCAGCGATGCACATGGCAGCTTCTCACTATACGGCGTTCCAACGAGATTCATCTTCTCCAACACTTTGCGTGCTTCGAGCACCGTTGCACACTGACTTAAAATCCATGGGATAAACTCAAACTGTGCCACATTCTCACGCCCTGCCTGCACGTCCTGATACTTCGCATTCCCAACGAAATTCAAGCCCGCCATACCAAGTCCCTTCTCATTTACTGCATCATAGTAGAGCGGATAATCGTCTGCCACATACGCCATACCGATCATAGCATAATGTGTCTTCACTTCACTCATGTGCCGGAACCGGAAACAGAAATTCCGCGGTGTCACTGTCACCTCATCGCCATACGAAAACTCATAATCAAGCGTCCGTCCAAAATAAAAATCCTTCGTCTTATACGTCGCTGCTGTACACATCCTGTATCTCCTTCCAAAGTCAAAAATTTGTCATTGCGAAACAAGAAAGAAAATGTAAATCATATATTTCAATATTGATTTATTTTAATATACGATATGTTTGAATCTTAGAAGTTCTTAATGTTCTGAATCAATCGCAGCCATGTTTGAACACGATGTTCAAACAAGCCGCCGCTGAGACATGGATGTCGAATCGGCGGCGATGGCGTATAATTTCTAAATATAAACCAAGAACATTTAGAACTTCTTAGTTTCAATACATCGTATATGAAATGAATCATATTGAAATATATGCTTACACTTTCTTATTTCGCAATTCTCCTAATTTTCAGCCTCTGCTTTCTTCGTGAACAGCTTCTTCAGACAACTAAATGCAACCAGCACACCAAGTACCATCAGCAGGATTGCGACGATAAACTGCAGTCCATCGACGAGCATCGTTGCATTTCCGCCGGCAATGTTCTTTACAAGTGCGATTGTCTTCTGTACCAATGCAGTAAATGTTACGGCAAGCATGATGAACATTGGTGCGTACAGTGTCCAGCCGGTTCTTCCGGTTGTCTTCAAGAATACTGCAAGCGCAATCAGAACAAGCGCTGCAAGCAACTGGTTTGCAGAACCAAACAAAGGCCATACATTAGTATATCCACCAAGTGTCAGTAAATATCCAAAGAATAATGTTACCACAGTTGCGAAATATTTGTTAGTCAAAATTTTCTGCCATACAGGCATCTTTGATGTATCGGTTGTATCGCCGAGGAACAGTTCCTGGAAAGACATACGTCCGATACGTGCAACGGAATCAAGCGATGTCAGTGCAAGTGCAGATACACACATTGTCATAAATACAGTTGCGAGCTGAACTGGAAGACCAAGCTTCTCAAGGAATCCCGCAACACCACTGGAGAAGATTGCAAATGGAGTTCCATCCGGTTTTGTACCATTGACTGCAACAGCACCGACAACAACCAATGCGATGATACCAAGCAATGACTCTACAATCATGGCACCATAACCAACCATCGGCATATCCTTCTCGTTCCGGATCGTCTTTGATGATGTACCGGAAGATACCAGACTGTGGAATCCGGAAACGGCACCACAGGCAATCGTGACAAACAATGTTGGGAACAGATAATTTCCACCGACATTAAATCCGTTATACGCATTAAGCTGCATTGTTGGATGTGCTACGACAACACCGACAACTGCACCGATGATCATGCCTAGCAGCATGAAGGTTGTCATGTAATCACGTGGCTGCATCAGTAACCACATTGGCATAACCGATGCAAGGAACAGATATGCCATAACAATGTAGATCCAGGCAGTCTTTGTAGCATACCAAGGAAGATGCATACCAAGCGCAAACATACCTACCAAAAGTGCGATTGCAATAACGGCTCTGACGCCTTCGTTCATATTCTTTACATGCTTCTGGATTACACCAAATACGATTGCCGCTACGATAAACAACATAGAGATAGAAGCGGCGGATGCATTTGCATAGCTTGTCTCCTTCGCCATATCCACAACACCCTTACCAACAAAGGTTCCGGCTACCATATCCGTAAATGCTGCGATAACAAGCAATGTGAACAACCAGCAAAACAGCATGAAAAGCTTTCTTCCTGCCTTACCGATGTACTTCTCGATGATCATACCCATCGATTTACCTTCGTTCTTCACAGATGCATACAAAGCACCGAAATCCTGTACGGCTCCGAAGAACAATCCACCGATCAACAACCAGAGCAATACCGGCACCCAGCCGAATACAGATGCAAGGATTGGTCCGGTTACAGGGCCTGCACCTGCGATGGATGAAAACTGATGTGCGAATACCGTGAATTTGGATGATGGAACATAGTCTTCTCCATCCTCGTACTTCACTGCCGGAGTTTCAGCCTTCGGATCAAGTCCCCATTTCTTTGCAAGCCATCTGCCATAGAAAAGATAGCCCGCGAACAACACTACAATTCCGATTAAAACAATTACTAAACCATTCATACTTCCTCACCCGCCACGCGGCGGCTCCCTTCTGAATATTTTTGTTACAAAGAGTAAACACATAAAAAACCTCCGTCTTATATAAAGACGAAGGTTTAAACTTCCGCGTTACCACTTTATTTGCCGCATATGCGACCACTCATTCTTATCTTACAGACCGCATATCGATATATTTGCATCTTTTGCATCATCTCAACATGTCATCTGTGAAATAAGCTTCTATGTAACGGTAGAAAACCGGTGACACCTAATGTCCTTCTAGGAATTCAGTGCACTGCTCGCAGAGGATAATTCCCGAAATCCTACACTGTCTCACACCAGCCGACAGCTCTCTGAAGTATTTCCTTTCGAAAACCTTGTTCTGTTCTCAGCATTTGCTCTTTGTTTACCGACATACTAGTCCTATTAAAAACGAATGTCAAGTACTTTTTTGAATTTTTTTCGCAATCAAAACTTCATTTATGCTTTGATTTATGAAGCAACCATTTATACCACGCCGAATGCTAATCCAACTGCGTGCACCAGAAATGCAACAACCCATGCGATGAGACACTGCACAATAACCGTGATCACAGCCGCTTTCGTGCCGCCCATCTCCCGTTTCACTGTAGCAATCGCCGCCACACATGGTGTATAAAGTAGCGTAAAGATCAGGAATACCATTGCCGTAAACGGAGTGAATAACGTTGCCACGCTCGTCACATCACCACCGAGCAAAACCGTAAGCGTTGATACCACGCTCTCTTTTGCAGTAAATCCTGTAATCAGCGCCGTTGATACTCTCCAGTCACCGAATCCAAGCGGCTTGAAGATTGGTGCAATCAGGCTTCCGATTAAGGCAAGCATGCTCTGATCCGCAGATGCAGCCACATTAAACCGCAGATCGAAGGTCTGCAGGAACCAGATAATGATTGAGGCAAGGAAGATAATCGTAAATGCTTTCTGGATAAATCCCTTTGCTTTCTCCCAGATCAGGTGCAACACGCTTTTGGCAGATGGCAGCCGGTAGTTCGGCAATTCCATGACGAAAGGAACCGGCTCACCCTTGAATTTCGTTACCTTCAGAATCAGTGCGTAGATCACTGCACACACGATTCCAATCAGATAGAGTCCGACCATCGCAAACACACGATACTGCCGCTGCACAAATGCACTGATCATAAGTGTGTAGATTGGAAGCTTCGCACTACAGCTCATAAACGGTGTCAGCAGGATCGTCATCTTCCGGTCACGTTCACTTGAGAGTGTCCGTGTCGCCATGATTGCAGGCACAGAGCATCCAAATCCAATCAGCATCGGCACGAAGCTTCTGCCCGATAATCCGATCTTACGAAGCGGTTTATCCATGACAAATGCAACCCGCGCCATATAGCCCGTATCCTCCAGAATCGACAGGAAGAAAAACAGGATCACGATCGTAGGAAGAAAACTGATGACGCTTCCGACGCCCTGACAGATACCATCCACCACAAGAGAACGTACCACCGGATTAATCTGCGCAACGATAAGTCCCTTGTCGATCCATCCAATGACCGCATCGACGCCAAGTGCCATCACATCGGACAACCATGCGCCAAGCAGACTGAAGGTCATGGCAAATACAATCGCCATAATCCCGATGAAGCACGGAATCGCTGTATATTTTCCTGTCAGAAGCTTATCTATCTTTACGCTTCTCCGGTGTTCTTTACTCTCATGCGGACGCACAACCGTCTTCTCGCACAATCTCCCGATAAACTGAAACCGCATATCGGCGATTGCCGCTTCCCGGTCAAGCCCGGTTTCCTTCTCCATGACTGACACGATCTGCTCAAATGCTTCCTTCTTATCTTCTGCAAGCTGCAGTGCATCCTCGATCGGTGTATCCTTCTCGATCAGCTTTGTTGCAGCAAACCGCACAGGAAGGTCGGCTTCCTTCGCATCATTTTCAATCATATGCGCAACTGCATGGATACAGCGATGCACCGCTCCAACCGGATCTTTGTCATCCTTACTGTCCGGGCAGAAATCAATTCTTCCCGGCGGTTCATGGTATCTTGCCACATGCATGGCATGGCTTACCAGTTCATCGATACCTTCATTTTTCGCAGCCGAGATCGGTACCACAGGAATTCCAAGTATCTGTTCAAGCTCATTGACACGAATCGTACCGCCATTCGCCCGCACCTCATCCATCATATTCAGCGCAAGCACCATCGGGATTCCAAGCTCCATCAGCTGCATCGTCAGACACAGATTCCGTTCTAAGTTCGACGCATCCACAATATTGATTATGCCGCTTGGCTTACCCTCAATCAGGAATTCCCGCGTCACAATCTCCTCGCTCGAATACGGGGAAAGCGAATATATACCCGGCAGGTCTGTCACTGTTGCCTCCGGATGATTCCGGATTGTACCATCCTTCCGGTCAACCGTCACGCCGGGGAAATTCCCGACATGCTGATTGGCTCCGGTCAGCTGGTTAAACAGTGTCGTCTTGCCACAGTTCTGATTGCCGGCAAGCGCAAACGTCAGCTTACCGCCCTTCGGAACAGCCGTCTTCTCGTCATGTACATGAGTGGGATCCGCCTGTCCTAACTCACCAACCCCCGGGTGTTCAATCGACTCATAACGCACAGTCTGTTTTGGGGCTTCCGTTTCCTTTTCATGCACATGATCCACATCTATTTTCTGTGCTTCACTCAATCGTAGCGTAAGCTCATATCCGCGCACCTTCATCTGTACCGGGTCACCCATCGGTGCAATCTTCTGCAGAGTGACTTCCGTTCCCGGCGTCAGTCCCATATCCAGAAGATGATGCCGCAAGGCACCTTCTCCGCCGACCGCCGTGATATAAGCACTCTGCCCCGGCTGTAATTCATCCATTGTCATCTATCATCATCTCCATCTCAAACATCTCTTATATTTCTACATATTTTACAATCCAAATTACATAATACAACTGAATAACCATCAACGCAAACATTATTACAGGCAGAACAAAAAATAATACAGCATCCGACCGGTCAGTTCCATTGCATTCATCGTTTTTTCCATGTATAATAATGCAAAATATTACAAAATAAGTGGGGGGGTGTACATTATGGATTCAAAACTATCCGATTCACAGATTGTATCGCAGATTTCCGGCAAGCAACGGATGATTAAATTTCTGAACTTTATTCATCCACTTCTATTTATTGCCATGCCTGCAGCGATTTTCTGGGGCTTTGCAAATTGGGACAGAAATATAGGGAAAGGAATCTTCTTCATAATCCTTGGTCTTCTCTGTATCCCATTTCTGGTCGTACTCGGAAAGTCTGTAAATGCATTGGAACGGAAAATCAAATCTCTGACCGGTGAATACCTTGTCAAAGGCGTGCTTGCAGAGAAGGTACAGGTTGAAAAATACGCACCAAATGAGTATATCAACCCGGACTTCGTGAAAAACTGCAACATTCTTCCAAACTACGATCGTATCTCCGGCTCGGATTATGTATCCGGTACTTATCGCGGGGTTCCGTTTACCTTCTGCGATCTGCATCTGCAGTATAAGGATACCTACCGGGATAAAAACGGACGGAAAAGAACGCGTTACCACGCAAAGAAAATGGTTTTCTCTCCGGTATCGTCAGCGGTGCGGCAGAATTTCTCGGCATGAGCCAGAACAAAGTTGAGATGGAGAGCGATCCATTCAACCAGCAGTTCAAGGTAATCACTTCCGATGACGAGCTTGCCTTCTATATTCTCACGCCACAATTCATGGAACATATTGTTGCTGCAGATGAGAAGGTCGACGGCTACACGAAGATTGAATTTGAGAACAGCAGAGTCACGCTGGCACTAAATAACGGGAAAAATTCTTTCGAACTCACAAAGACACTTTGGAGCAAATCCCGTCTGGATGAAACCAGATTGCGGTTCCGCTATGAGCTTAATTCGATATTGAGTATTGTCGACGAAATGTTAACGAAAGAGAATTTGTTTTAGGAGGTATCACACATGTTACATACGATCGAAAATGATTATTTAAAAGTCACGGTATCCGACCACGGTGCCGAGCTTACAAGCGTCTACGATAAGGCACAGGATTTCGAGCGGATCTGGTGCGCCGATCCAGCAGTCTGGAACCGTCATGCTCCGGTGCTGTTTCCATTTGTCGGAAAGGTGAAGGACGGTGCCTATCATTACAACGGAAATACATACGCCATGAAGACACAGCATGGATTTGCGCGCGATGCGGAATTTACCTGCATCGAGGAAACCACGGATTCAATCACACACAAGCTTGTGTATTCGGACGAGACACTGGAGATCTATCCATTTGAATTCGAACTGCTAATCACACACCGCTTCGATGCAGAAAATCCTCGTCTCCTGCACGTCACATGGGCAGTGAAAAATCTTGGTTCCGATGAAATGTTATATTCCATCGGCGGACATCCGGGATTCCAGATTGCGCCGGGACATGCGCGGAGCGAATATTCCATCGCCCTGCCGGATGCAAATCCACGACACTATCTCCTGCTCGATGCAGCCGGTTCCGGACTTGCCGATACGAGCAAGAGTTATCCATTCAACGACGCCGGTAACGCCTACGTTCCTGTTACAGATACGTTGTTTGACAAGGACGCGCTGGTCTTCGAGGACGGACAGCTTCCAAGTGTCGTACTCGTCGATGCGGACAAGAAGCCATTTGTCACGCTTACCTGCACGGACTTCCCATATGTCGGAATCTGGTCAAAACCGGATGGTCCATACGTCTGCTTAGAGCCTTGGCTCGGTCGCACCGATAACATGGATTTCACCGGAGATCTGGCTGAGAAACCGGGCGAGCAGAAGCTTATCGCAAACGCCGAAGCCGTGCACACTTACACGATCGAGTTTCACAGTTCCATCTGAATCCGGCTGCCGCCTCTGCCTTTTGTGACGCGCAGCTTCTGTGGAATATCCATCAGTTCATCCCGGTGGCTGATGATGCCGACCAGCTTATTTTCTCCTGACATGCTGAGTAACGCATCCTTTGTCTCCTCCAGCGACTTCGAATCCAACGTACCAAAGCCCTCATCGACAAACAGTGCATCCATCTGGATACCGCCTCGATTTTCCGCAATTGTATCCGACAAGCCAAGCGCTAGAGATAACGATGCTTTAAAACTTTCGCCGCCTGACAGATTTCCAACCGGGCGGCGTTTTCCTGTGCTGATATCCAGCACCTCCAGATCCAGAAATGTATTGGTCTGTTTTCCAACTGCATTCGTCTGCCGGTACAACTGAAACTGGTTGTCACTCATCGGAAGCAGATGCCGGTTTGCAGCCTGAAGAATGCTGTCAAAGCCTGCTGCCTGAATATACTGCTCAAACGTAATCTTTCCGTTTCTTGTCTGCCCGGATACAAGCGTGTACAACCGATAGCTCGTATCATTTTCCTTCTTTGCTTTCTCGTATGCCACCTGCTGTGCACGGATATTCTGTTGTTTCTCGCAGTTATTCTGGATACGGAATGTAATCGCCTGCAAAGCCGTCCGAAGTGTTTCCACCTGTACACGTTTGCTTGTATGCTCCTGCTGTAACTGTTCGAGATCAACCAGCGTCCGATGTCTGGCATCCTGCTCCTGTTCTAACTGTGACAGTCTGGCGGCAACCTCCGTTACCTTTTTGTCATAATCTGCCAGTTTCGCTTCCTCCGCATGTATCTCTGCATCTGTTGCCACCTGCGCCTGCATTTCCTCTACCGATGCAAACTGGCATGCCGTCAGCTTCTCATTTAATCGCTGTTTTAACATCTGCGCATCGGACTTTTGCTGTTCGAGTGCCTGCTTCTGCGTTGCTATGGACGCCTGTACACGTGCTACCGCCTCATCTGCGGATTTCTTTTCTTTCGCTGCTGTATCAAGTGCTGTCTGAATCTCATTCACACGTGCCAGTGCATGATTCCCCGCCTGCATGGCGGCTTCCCAATCCGGATACGATAATGTCTGTAATGCTGCTAAGGTCGCCTGTGAAGCAGCCTGCTTCGCAATGAGCGATTGTCGCTCCTCTACAAGCGACTTTCGCTGCTCTGCAAGCCGCGCCATCTCTGTCCCTTGTGCACGTGCAAGCATAGCTTCCACCTCGCGCAGCTTCTCACAGTTTTGCTGTAATGTATCCAGCCGCTCTCTGCTTTGCGCAACAGTATTCACCAGCTTTTCCCGCTGTCTCTCGAAGCTTACAATCAATTCCTCTAATGCCTCAACACCACCGATAAACTCAGGTGTCATGTATCCCCGTATCTCCTCTTTTATCTGCTGCCCCTTTGCCTGTACATCTGCTCGCAAAGACGAAGCGCTGGCAGTTGCCTGATTAAAAGCATCCAGTTTTTTCTCTTCCACTGCCTTTAATTCTTTGCATTGTTCCTCCGTCACAGATGCCTCAACCAGCGTCGCGAGCTTCTCATGATGCGTGGCTCCACACACCGGACACGGTTCGCCCTCTGCCAGATCACTTGCCAGAATTCCTACCAGATTCGCCCGATAAAGTCTGTCTGCATGGGTAAATGCTTCCTTCGCAGACTCATACGCATCCTGCTTTTTCCGATATTCACTCTGTGCTTCCTCTAACTCCTGCTGCTTCCGTCTCCATGCAGGAATCAGATTCTTCGCAATGGATTCTGTCTTTTTCTGGCTGTCCAGCAGTTTATCATGCGCCGCCTGTGCCTGCGCAAGTTGCTGTGGCTCTTCCTTCCACATTGCCTGCTGCTCCTGCAGCTCTCCAATCCGCTTCTGTAACGTCTGTTCCGCTGTTCCAAGTTCGACTTCCTGCTGTTCCTGTGCGGCAAGCTGCAACTGGATTTGTCCAAGTTCGTGTTGTAGCATTTCCCGCTCTTTGTAACGTGGTTCTTCCTCGCGCACCTTATCCACGATCTTCTGGCATTGCTCCGCTTCTGGTCGTAAAGCCTCCGTCTCTTTCACTTTTGCATCTGCCATCCCGGCACGTGTCTGACAATCCGCAAGCGTCTGCGCGCCATCTGTGATCAGCTGCTTTGTCCGCTCCCATTCATGTTCCTTGGCACTCCATGCATCGTACTCCGGCTTTACTTTATAGGTTGCCTGCTTCGTGCGATCAAGCTGTATTCTTCGTTCTTCAAATAATCCCTTTTGTGATTCTAATACTTCCCGCTCTTCCTTCGTCCGTGCATACCGCTCTAAAATTGCATTGTTATCCTTTGCCGATACGAGTGTGCCCTGTAACTTCTGTAATTCTTCTTCCGCCTGTACAAGCACAGTTTCTTTTTGCTTTGCTTTTTCTGTATCTTCCCCGATGATCGCCTGCAGCAACGTAAGCATCTCTTCAATATTCCATACCGATTTGCTATCCTGCAGCTTCTCCTGCAAGTCACAGATACGCTGTACCACCGACCGCGGTTGTTCTTCCGAATCCTCCGCCAAGTCCTCTGTCAAAATTCCAGATATCCCTTCTGAAATCTCCGCTGGCTCCACCTTTACCTCACGGAACGACTGGGAGATGCTCTGCTCCTTTTCCTTGCGCGCGGCAAAACTTACATCCATTCGATTTTTCAGTTTCAGTTCCAGTTTCTTATAGGCATCGGTCTGAAAGATCGTACGCAGAATTTCCGTCCGCTCGTTCGTCTTCGCATTTAACAGCTTCCAGAATTCTCCCTGCGCGATCATCGCAACCTGCATAAACTGTCCGGCATCCATATTCAGAAGCTGAGGTATCGCACCTGGCTTCTCTTTCGTTCCATCAACGTTTTTCGCACCTTCGAGCGTTGTTCCATCCGGCTGATAAAAGATCACCTTTTCCGCCTGCTCATCCGGCTTACCATTTCGGTTGGTATACTTAAAGCTCGGTTTTCTGCACACATGATAGTCCTTGCCCTGATGCGTAAAATAAAAATCGACAAAGCTTTCCACCTTCTTATCCACGTACTCGCTTTTCAGATTCTTCGTATCGCGATAGCTTCCGCTCGCTTCCCCATAAAGCGCATAGCTGATCGCATCAAAGATCGTTGTTTTTCCTGCACCTGTATCTCCACAAATCAGGAACAGACCTTTCTCCTCAAATTGGGTAAAATCAATCTCCGTCTGCTCTGCATACGCCCCAAACGCCTGCATTACCAATTTAGTCGGCTTCATAGATTCCCACCTCCTTCGCAACGTCCTTCATCATATCCATTTCCTCTTCGCTGATCTGGGCGCCATACATCTGCTTATAAAAATCACCGATCAGTTCCTCATATGACCGGCTCTGTGTTGCCTGTACCGCATCCACATGGGAAAGTTCTCGCGTACGGGAATTATCATAATCCAGCTTTATCGTGTTCGGATAATATTGTCGCATGATCCGCATTGCATCCGGGACAATGTCCTCATCCGTCAGCGTTACATAAACAAAATCTTCTGTATGTTCGATTTGATTTTCTTCCTTTACAATCTCTGTAAATGTTCCCCGGATATGAATGAGATCCCGCAGCGGAACGAGCTTCTCCAGCTCGATCGTCACCTGTCCTTCTCCATCCACTGTCACGATTGGCACCTGCTTTGCTCCATCCCGCTCGCGCACGCCGCCCGGAATCTGCTTCACCGGACCAGCCTCTGACAGAGAATATTTGAGCGGGGAACCAGCATACCGCACTTCCTCTCTGCCGACACTCTGCGAGGAATGGATATGTCCAAGTGCCACATAACGAAATGCATCGAAACAGTCATACCCGATTTTCTCTACCGTTCCAACATGCTGCGTCAATGCACCCTCAGAACCGCCCAGTGTTGGATCTTTGCCCTTTCCTGATACAAACTGATGCGCCACTAAAATATTTCTCTGCTTCTGATTGATCTCTGCGTGTGCCAGTACCTCCCGCACCGCATCCTCATACGTCTCGATCTTTGCCTCCGGGAACGCACGCTTCACCTGCGATGCTTTCACGAACGGGAGCTGATAGATATGTACGGCTCCATAAGCATCCTCTATCACATGATGAAATAATTTCCCCTGATATTTGGCAGCGATATGCACATCATTTGCCTCAAACAAGCTGCTTCCAAAATTCAGCCGCTCGTCCGAATCATGGTTTCCGCTGATCATATAGACCTGCAAATGCCGTTCAAACAACTCACGGATAAATTCGTCCAAGATCTGCACCGCCCCTTCACTTGGTACCGTCTTGTCAAACACATCTCCGGCAATCAGAACCGCATCGACCTGCTTTGTCTCTGCAATTTCCAAAATCTGCTGCAGGATGTACCGCTGGTCATCCTTCAGATCAAAATCCCCCAATGTTTTTCCCAGATGTAAATCTGCCAAATGTAAAAACTTCATACTCTCACCTCTCCGGTATCTGTTCATTCAACCATGCAAGCACAGCTTCCCTTCCCTCTGCATCAAACGGAAATGTTTTCCTTGTGATCTGCTCCTCCGGTGTCTTCTCATAGCAGGTACTTGCATGCCATATACACACTTCAAAGAAATTCTCGGAAGTCGTCTCGCCACCTTCCTCCACGGGTTCATGCTCGACCGTGAGCTTTGCGATCCGGTACCGCGGTCCATAAATATCGCCCCCCGTCAGAATTCCTTTTGCATTATAAAATGGTAAATCAAATATCACATCGCCTGTAATCACGCGTATTCCTCCCATATGTTTCGTACTTATAAATTATACTTTTATCATTATAGCATACGGAAGCATATTTTCTAAACAAAAAAGAAACTGATTCATTTTCCTGCATCCATCTATGGAATCTCTCGTCGGTTTGTGCTAGAATAGGTATAAAAATATTGCATAATCGAGGTGCGAAAGATGGATTCCACATTGAAACGAACATGGGCTGAAATCGACTTGGATGCCCTTGCTCATAACTATAAAACATTGCGTGACCGCATTGGCGCAAATGTCAAATTTTTAGGCGTTGTCAAGGCAGATGCCTACGGACATGGCTCCGTACAGGTCAGCCGCCTGCTGCAGGAGCTTGGTGCTGATTATCTGGCGGTCAGCAGCATCGACGAAGCGATTGAGCTTCGCTTAAATGACATTACCATGCCGATTCTGATTCTTGGACATACGCCAAAGGAGCAGGTCAGCCGCCTGATTGAGTACAACATCACACAGGCTGTCACCTGTAAAGCAAAGGCACTTGAATACAGCGAAGAAGCCGTGAAATGCGGTGGCACATTGAAGATTCATATCAAGGTTGACACTGGAATGTCCCGTCTGGGATATCTGTGCGACGGGGATTATTTTGATACTGGTGTGGAAGGTATCTGTGAGGGCTGCTCGCTTCCGGGGCTTTACGCCGAAGGTATCTTTACACATTTTGCTGTCTCGGATGAGCCAGGCGATGCATGCAAAGCCTACACGGAGCATCAGTTCCAATTATTTACTGACGTGATCAAAAACGTCGAGGAAAAGCTCGGCAGACGGTTCGCCATCCGCCACTGTGCCAATACCGGTGCGGTTGCACGCTACCCAGAAACATGGCTCGATATGGTAAGACCGGGACTTTTGTTATACGGCTATGGAGAATTCGCAGACGAACTTGGACTTGAGCCAGTTATGAGTTTGAAGACAACTGTCAGCACGATCAAGACCTATCCAGCCGGTACCGCAATCAGCTACGGCGGCATCTATGTAACGGACAAGACAACGCGTATGGGCGTCATCCCTTACGGCTATGCCGATGGATTCTTCCGTGCCCTGTCCAATCGCTGCACGCTAATGTCGGACGAAGGTCCAGTTCCACAGCGCGGAAAGATCTGCATGGACATGTGTATGATTGATCTGACTGACAAGATGCAAATCGATGTCGGAAGCGAGATTGAAATCTTCGGAAAGAAGAATTCCATCAACGTTATGGCAGCTCTGGCAAACACGATTCCATACGAATTAACCTGTGCCGTCAGCAAGCGAGTTCCAAGATTCTACTACCGGAATGGAAAGATGATCGAGAAAGAATTGCTGTTGCGTGGGTAAATTGTTGCGCAAGTAATTACATAAGCATAAAAAGCTGGGATTTTTGTCCCAGCTTTTTGTTTGCGTTCCAGCTTCCTATATCTCATGACGGATATCCGAACCAATACCCCGCTGCAATTTTATCCGCTCGTTTTCTGCTTCCACATTCATCTTGGAAAGAATAACCAGAATCAATACATCGAAGATCAACGGCAGCCACAAGTACATAAACTGCATCATATCCAATGCAGACTGCGGCTGTGTCGTATTTTTGCCAACATAGCCGCTCAATTCCATCAACCATCCAACAACCGCAGTTCCGATACCGCCACCAATCTTCACGCCCAATGACGTGCAGGAATACATCGTTCCATCGACATGCTTTCCCTGTGTGAGATAGGTGTATTCCGAACAGGATGCGATCATGGCATTCATATCGCCCTGCCACGGTCCCTGACCGAGCGCAGCAACAGCTGTAAATACAAGCATCAATGGCACATTGCCGATATAACCTGCCACGACAACCAGTGCCCTGCCAATTACAGCAAGCATATAGCCTCGCATATTCAGTTTATACATGCCCTTCCATTTTCCTACCAATGTCGGTGTGAAGATCAACGCAACAATCAGAGGAATATTGACCGCCCATGCAAACCATCCGAAAAGGTTTTTATTTTTGAGCACCCATGTCATATAAAACAAGCCAGCACCGATCATCGCACTGTACAACTGCTGTAAAATATATGTTCCACAGATCATCATGTAATATTTGTTCTTCACAAGCAGCTTGAACGCCCGAATCAGTCCATACTTTTCTTCATTATCCTGCGTTTTACCCTCGTTCAGCTCTTCCTCTGAAAGCTCCTTCACGGAAAGACAGGAGATCGTATTTACCACCAGTCCAATAACCGCATAGATAATGGCAACCAGTCTCCATGCCGCCGCATCACCACCACAGCGGTCAACAAATCCTACGGTAATCGACTGGATCAGTAAACTTGTCGAAAATGCGAAGATAAACCGGTAAGAACCCATCTGTACACGTTCCTTGCTGTTCTTCGTAATCAGCGATGTAAGTGCCGAATACGCGATGTTATTTGCCGTGTAAAAAATGCCATTTAACAGTGTGTATGCCAGAAAGAACCACGTATACTGTGCTGTCTTGCCAAGGCTTGTCGGTACCGCAAAGCATGCAACCAGCGTGACTGCGCAACCGATATATCCATACAGCATCCACGGACGTGCTTTCCCAAGCTTGCTGTGTGTCTTGTCGATCAGTGAACCAAAGAAAACATCTGTAAATCCATCCAGCAACTTCGAAAATGCGATCAAAGTTCCAACTATTCCGGACGCAAGCCCAACCGTCTCGGTCAGATAGATCATGACAAACGATGTCAAAAATGCATACACTACATTTCCGGCGATATCGCCGGAACCGTAGCCCACCTTGTTATACCATTTTAAATATTTTTTCTCTTCCATAGCTTTTCTCCTCATATCATCCCTTCACATACGGAACAAGTGTAAACCCAAACTGAAATTCCTTCTCATCGAATCGATATGCCGCAAGCACCTCCGGTCCACAGCTGTTGGAGCCAATGCCATTTAACGCATAATCAATACATAATACCGTACTGTCCGATTCTTCCAATTCATAATTGTGTTTTGCCTGTGCCAGCATTTCCTGTGTGTAGTTTGACGCCTGAAATGAAAATGGTGTCTCAGACACTGCCGCGATTCCATACCGGCCGTTGTACAGTTCGACATAATCACAATCGAAATGACTGCCATTTTCCTGTGGCATAATGTAGTCCTCATGCAGATCCTTCACCGCACTGCGATACAATCCATGACTCGCAGCTCTGTGCTTGTCACGGTAGCTCTCCTGCGGTCCCATGCCATAATACGAAGCCTCAGAAAGATTCTTGTTGAAGAATACACGCACACCGAATCTCGGAAGTTCTGGGAACTCTGCATCCTTGCTTACCTCCATGGATGCGGTAATTCTTCCTGAACTTTCCACCTTCCACACGAGCTCGACATCCAGAATCTTCTGTACCGTTGGTGCTACAACGCCGACATGACTCATCACAATCACGCCGTACTGGTTCTGAATTGTCTCCACCTTATACGCTCTTGTGTACGCCTCGTGAAAATGTGCGCTTTCCCATTTTGCGCGGATATACATATCATTATCCGTCGGTGCCCGCCAGATGTTCAGTTCCATCGGATGGTTCAGATAGTCCCGTCCTGCATATTGAAGCTTCGTAAAAAGTCCGGTTTTCTTGCTAATCGCATAGGTGAAATCGCTCGCCTTTAATGTAATCTCTGTATCGGTTTCGCTGACGCTGATCTCATTTTTCTCTTCCGCTTCTGCCAGCCATTTGACTGCCGTCTGGTTTCTGCCATCGACATTGGCAAGCAGCACCTCATCAAATCCTAATTCATGCTTTGCCGGAAGCAATGGAAGTTCTTTTTTCAACTGATACCGGAGCTTCAGATACACCTTGCCGCTCTGCGGAATGTCCAACTTGAGCGTCATCACACCGTCGCTGTGCGGTGCGATTGATACCTCATCCAGCACACCCTTTTGCACGCACAGACCATCCACAGTTATTTCATACAAGATGTCTGCATAGTCGCTTATATCATCAAAATCCATATAGTTATGCAACACAAGTCTGCCGGTCTTCTCATCATAAGATACAACACGCACCGGACGGTACACATTCTTATATTCAAGCAATCCTGTATGTGGTGTACGATCCGGGTACACCAGTCCATCCATACAGAAATTTCCATCATGGATTGTCTCGCCGTGATCGCCGCCATAATAATATTTCGTCTTTCCATTTTCCGCCTGTCCGTGCGCAATCGCATGATCGCACCACTCCCAGACGAATCCGCCACACATCCGTGCATCCTTCTGGATTATCTGGAAATAATCCTCCAGATCGCCGGGCCCGTTCCCCATGCTATGGCAATATTCCACAAGCAGAAACGGTTTGCTGCCATCCTTCTCGAGATACTCTTCAATCTCGGAAAGTGCCGGGTACATCCGGCTGTACAGGTCAAGATTTGAGTAATCATACGTCACATCGTAATTCCGATACCGCGCACTCTCATACTGCGTGATACGGGACGGATCGTATTTCTTTGTCCACGCAAGCGCCTTTTCAAAATTGCATCCATAGGCGCTCTCATTTCCCATCGACCAGAAAATGATACAGAAACGGTTTTTATCCCTCGCAACCATACGCTTCACGCGATCGAGAATCGCCTGCTCCCATGCCGGATCATCTGCAATCTTCTCGTTCCATTTTTTGAAGCGGTTGTAGTCTGTATCCTCCTTGCGGTACAGCATAAATGGTCCATGTGCCTCGATATCTGCCTCATCGCACACGAGGAATCCATATCGGTCGCACATCTGATAAAAATACGGTGCATTCGGATAATGACTCGAACGAATCGCATTGAAATTGTGCTCTTTCATCAAGACAAGATCTTTCCTGATCTTTGCAACATCAACTGTAAATCCTGTGACCGGATCCGAGTCATGCCGGTTCACACCGCGCAGCTTGATTGCCTGTCCATTGAAATATAACACCCGCTCCTGTATTGCTACCGTGCGCAAAGCGATTGCATCCTCGATTGTCTCATCCGCATTTTGCAGGATAAGCGTGTATAAATACGGATGTTCCGTATTCCAAAGCTCCGGGTTTGCAATTTCCAATGTCACAGTTCCAGCCTTGCTGATTTCCGTCTGTGCAACCACATTTCCTGCCGCATCCTCCACGGATACGGTAACCGGAGTCTCCTGATAGTAGCTGATATCCAATGTAATTTTCGCACACGCTTCCGTGATTTCCGTCGTGATCCGATAATCCTGCACCGCCTTTTCCGGCCGCTTCAGAAGATAGACATCCCGGAAGATACCGCTCATCCGGAACTTATCCTGATCTTCGAGATACGAACCATCGCACCATTTCAAGACAAGTACGGCAATCGTATTCTCGCCCTCTTCTATCACGTCTGTCACATCGAACTCGCTCGTTGCATGGGACACCTGACTGTATCCGGTATAGGTGCCATTCACCCATACATAAAAGCAGCTATCCACGCCCTCAAAGTTCAGGTACACCTTCGGAGCCTTCTCATCCTTCGCATAAGAAAACGTATGCACATACGCACCACACGGAATATCCTGCGGCACATACGGCGGATCAAACGGAAATGGATAGCGGAAATTCGTGTACTGATGCGTGTCATAGCCTGCCATCTGCCAGACACCAGGCACGGGAATCTCATCAAAATCCGACGTATCATAACCGCTCTCATAAAATGCATCCCTCACATCATAGATGCTCTCAAAATACCGGAATTTCCACATGCCGTTTAACATCTGTACGCGGTCGGATGCCTCCCGATGCTCCACCAGATCCTCCATTCGGTGGGAAGCTGGTATATAATACGCTCTTGGCGGCATCGTATGTTCATGTAAGAAATCCAAATCTTCATAATAACGTGGTATAATCATAAATCGTCCTCCTTGTATATGTATTTTTTTGTTTTAAATGAACCGCTCATTTTTCTGTCTTTTCGTATTGTCTGATATTATAATACTGATTTCCGTATAAAAAGTCTATGAACAGGAATGGACAAAATATGGACGAAATGATACAATGAGCATTGCGATGGGATGTGCTTGCACATACCAGCATAATGCGAATGCAAACATGGAGCCGCAGGCGACATGATACAATGAGCAATAGGAGGTGTCCCTATGTATATCAATACCGGTTACTTAAATCATTCCCATCTGGATTTCAAGGACAAAAGCCGCCCGCTCGTCGTCGGAAGCTGCGGCATCTATCGTCTGAGCGGCGATCCGAGGATGCCGACCTACCGCCCAAAGGGACGCCTGGATTATCAGATAATCTATATCGCATCCGGACTTGGACATTTTCATTTCGATAAACCGGAAAATGAGACGATCGTCCCTGCCGGAAACATGGTGTTGTTTCGTCCAAAAGAATTACAGAAATATGAATATTATGGAGAAGATAAAACTGAAGTGTACTGGATTCACTTCACAGGTTCCGATGTAAAAAACATCCTGCGAAGCTATGGTCTGCAAGATAACCAGAGAGTATTTCCGGTCGGTTCCTCTCTCGAATATGAACAGATTTTCAAACAGATTATTCAGGAATTACAGCGATGTCAGGAACACTACGAGGAAATGCTTGCCCTGCTGCTTCGTCATCTGCTTATTGTATTTCAGCGTGAACTTACGTGCGAGCACATCCTGAAAAACGAATATCTGGATCGGGAGATGCACAGTGCTGTTACCTATTTCAACGAGAATTACAATCAGGATATCAGTATTGAAAACTACGCCCAGACCAGGGGCATGAGTGTGAGCTGGTTTATCCGGAACTTCAAGAAATACACCGGCATGACACCGATGCAGTTTATCGTATCGTTGCGCGTCAACAATGCGCAGATTCTTCTGGAACAGACCAATTATTCCATCTACGAGATTGCGAAGATCGTCGGTTACGATGACCAGCTTTATTTCAGCCGGTTATTCCGCAAACAAAAAGGAGTCTCTCCTTCCCAATACAGAAAGAGACAACCCCTTGCCTAATATCAGATTACAATTTCTTCAGGAAATGCTCCCGGTTCGGGTATTCCGCCCGGAATGCCCGCTTCGCGGCCTCCTGCAGCAATGCGAATTCCTTCTCCATATGCAGCATGTGCGGCGCCGTAAATGCAATCGCGCTGATCTGTTCTGCGATTTTCTTCGCCACACCCTCATCGGATAACTGCCCCATACCGAAAACGATCGACGTAAACCCTCTGCCGTTTCTGCTTACATCAATAAACTTCCGGAATGCATGCGTCATCTCAGACAGCAGGATTTCCTGTTCGACTTCCGGCCGCTTGTCTGCATCAAACAGGCACAATCCGGAGACGGTCTCAACTGCCTGCTTGCGCTTCTGTCCACCGATATCATTTGCCCCGCTCTCCGCAATGTATTTGAGCTGCATCAGATACCCGACGAATGCATCGGTCTTCGGTTTGCGCTTTCCGTAACGCGCCACCCAGAGTTTCTTTATAAACGCCACATCCACTTCTTCCGGATTTTCTGCGGAATGATTTGCCATTTCACTTGCGTTCACAGTTTTATCTGCATTCGTATTCAATATGTCCAGCCGCTTCTCCGCGTCCATTTCGTTATAAAATTGCTCTAACCATGTCTCCTGCATATCTGTTCTCCGTTTCTTTTTATACTGCCGATCAGCATCTGCCATCCATTCATTCATCTGTACATTCATTTTCTGCATAATTCCAGTTGCAGCCTTCCTTACTTTCCAAGGAATGTATCGACGTTGTCCGCGTCTACCTTACGATATTGTGACATATAATAGATGTCATCCTCCAGACCATACCCTTCGATATCGCTTCCCTGAAACAATGCGACCGTCAAAAGTGCGATCATCCTCGCCTGATCTTCCTTATCGTTATAGACCGTTCCCTGCATCGTACCATGTTCCACTGCCTCCAATGCATCGGTCAGACCATCAATGCCGAAAATAATCGGCCGCTCCGCCTGCCTGTAGCTGGCATTTTTGTACGCCTCAACAGCCCCCAGCGCCATCTCATCATTGTTCGATAAAATCAACTCAATCTCAGAACCATACTGATCGATCAACTGACTCACCCGGTTTTCCGCCTGTGCGCGGTTCCAGTCTGCAAACTGATAACTGAGTTTTTCCAGTTCTATTTCATTCTCAATCATCGTCTTAACCGATAGGTCTGTCCGGCTGATTGCATCCTGATGTCCGGCTTCCCCTTCTAAAAGCACATATTGGATCTTCCCATCGCCATTCTTATCGACCTCCGGGTGATTCTTAATATATTCCGCTGCGATCTCGCCCTGCATCTCACCGGACTGTGCTGCATCACAGCCAACATAGAAAAGCTTATCCCACTGAAGAAGATCCTCCTGCACCGGTTCCCGGTTAAAGAAAATAACCGGAATATCATTCTGCCGCGCCATACGGACGATATTCGACGGTGCTGTCCGGTCAACCAGATTCACGCACAAAACATCACATCCGGCGTCAATCATTTCCTCAACGATCTCGTCCTGCTCCTGCTGGTCATTGTCGCCGCTTCTTACAGATACGATTACCTTCATCGTATTGCTCTCTTTTGCTTTCAGATTACTTTTTATTATATCTGTCATTGCATTGATAAACGGGTCGTCCGGTGTATATGTCACGACACCAACACGCAACATATGATCGGCTTTTGTGTCCTGCTTTCCGCAGCCTGTCAGTGAAATCAAAAATACCCACACGCACAACCATGCTATCATATTCTTCTTTACGTCTCTTCTACTCATACGAATACAAAAACCTTTCTATCTCATCCGAGAACAAATCTTCTTTATAAATAACTTTTACTTCCTTCTCATGGCTCTTCAACGTGTAAAATGTCCGTGTCAGTTCTTTTTCAATTTCCTCGACACTCTCATAACCAATCCCGTATCCATCCGGGATTACCAGACACTGCACCTGTCCTACATCGAGCAGTGCAATCGATTTCATGCTCGTACCAACGCCAAAGATCTTCGCATCCTTATACACACCATTTTCCGCGTGTTCACCCAGCGTATCCAAGGCTTGCGTATCCATTACCACCATATAATCGACGGACTCCTGTGCATCAACAACCGCACAGATATCCGTGTCACTTTCTTCATTATACTCCCATGCAATCTCGCAATCCTGTTTCTCCAATGCGTCCTTCAGTCCCTGGATACGATTCACACTTGCCTCCGTCTTGGATCGTCCGGCAATCACGCCAATCCTTTTTCCTTTCAGCCCATCTTCGTCCTGCGTAATAAGCTGCGTGCCAAGTGTGTATCCAATCTGGTAATTATCCGGTTTGACTGTCGCATACCCGCTTGCCTCTGGCTGTTCACCGATATAAACATCTTCTGTCAGAAGTACAAATGGCTTCTTCTGCTCGCCGAGCCAGTCTAACATATCCTTCGTATCTGTGCCCGGTGCCGGACACAGGATAAATGCATCCACATCGTTTTCCAGCTGTTCCTCGATCAGCTCCCGCTCGTCCTGCGCGCTTACAATATCATCCGTATTACAGATGATCAGATGCAGATTATTGGTTTTCGCAGACTGCTTTAATCCATTGATTACACCTTCCCACCGGGTGTCACCGGAATTCTGCAGGATAACCGCTACACGCTTTTGAGCGACATCCTCCTGGAAGATTTTATGTATGAAGAAGGCTGCGAGGACAATCAGAATAAGCTCTGCAATGAGAAATGTTAATTTATCTCGTTTCATCTGTAGCCCTCCCATTTCTATAGCTCTGCGCCTCGAGCTGCTGCCGGTTCTCCTCCGTAAACGGAATTGCCGGTATGTGTATCACGATCTTCGTTCCTTCATCAGGCTCACTGTAAACCAGAAGACCATATTCGTTACCAAACATCAACTGGATCCGGTTGTGCACATTGATAAGTCCTACCCCGGAACCATGCTTTGGTACTTTATTGTTATCCTTGAGGATATTTTCAACTGTCTCCTCACTCATACCCATGCCATTATCCTCGACCGAGAGATAGATATCATCTCCCTTTTTCTCGCCGCGTACCGTAATCATGCCGCCGTCATCCTCGTCCATATTTCCAACCCCATAATAGATTGCATTTTCCAAGATCGGCTGTACGATGAGCTTGACCGTACAGTAATCATTGACTTCCTCGTCAATATCAAATTCCACGCGGAACCGTTCTTTATAGCGCACAAGCTGGATATTCATATAGCTCCGGCTGTGCTGCAGCTCATCCGCGATCCGGATTACGGTTCTTCCCTTTGACAGACTGATTCGAAGCAGTCTGGCAAGCTCCGAAATCATGAGAACCGCTTCCTTATTCTTCTGTGCCTCAACCATCCATGTAATCGATTCGAGCGTATTATATAGGAAATGCGGATTAATCTGACTTTGCAGTGCATCCATCTCACTCTTTCTGCGTTCAGTCTGTTCCCGGATAATCTCCTGCATCAGATTCTCTATCTGTTCATAGGACTTCTTGACCGAATATCCGAGATGCCGGATCTCTGAAGAACCACCAATATAGATATCCGTATCCCCACCTGTCTCATATGCCTTGACTGACTCATTCAGCCGCAGGATTGGACGCGAAATCTTTCTTGATATGATCCTGTTTACTTCGAGCAGCATCATCATCAAAATCAGAATGGCTGTGATAATATAATACCGGAACCGGTTGATATTTGCTGTCTGTACACGCTCCGGAATCACACCGACCAGCTTCCAGCCGGTATATGCCACACTACTCACAACAACATTTCCCGGTCTACCGTTCAGCGAAAGCTCATACGTTCCGTCTTCTAATTGCGATGTCATCTCACAGTTTTCCGAAAAATATCCACGGTCAATATCTGCACGTCTCGGATGGTAAATCATCTGTCCATCCCGGCTGCAAAGGTAATAATAAATACCGTTTGAGGACTCATTGATCCGCTTCATCGTATTGGATATCACAGAATATTTCATATCTACCAGCAGTACACCGCTGCGCGGTTTTTCCCCATCGTTAATATCCACGGAACGGCTGAGGGAAATAACCCAGTAGTACCGGTATGTGCCATCCTCAAACAGATTCTGAATATGCGGCAGGGAGAAATGCACATTCTCAATCTCCTCCTCTGCATTTGTATACCAGTCCTGTTTAGATGCCTTTACGCCCTTCTTGCGTTCCGAAACCGGCTCTGCCACAAGCTGTGCACCATCGCTGTCATACAGAGCCATGCTTTGAACCTTGTCTGTGTTGATTTCATAAAGCAGGCTGAACTGGCGGTTAAACTCATCACTGGAGATATCATTTTCCTGAATGATATTGTAATTCACTGCATTCATTATCTGACGGACATTCAACAATTCCGCATCCAGCTTATCCACCGTACTTTCGACCATACTCTCTGCGTTCGACACAGCCGTCTGCTTCATCGCCATTTTAAAACGATTATACAGAAGCAGGCCAATTGTAATTGTCGTAATCAACGTAAGTGCAGTAAGAACCGCCATAATGATTGACTGGATACCCAGTCCGATAAATCTTCTATGATGTGTCCAGCCCTGCTTTTTCATCCACCTTTGAAGCCAGCTTTCCTTCTTTTGCAATTTTCCCATCTCTCTTGTTTTCAATCCATTTCCCCTATTTTTTTCTTACTGATTCGTATGCTGTGCCCGGTACTTCGACGGTGACACGCCAAATCGTTTCTTGAATACATAACTGAAATAATTCGCATCCAAATATCCCACTCGCTCAGCGATCTGATAGCTTTTCTCATTTGTTTCCAGTATCAGTGTTGCCGCATGATCCATCCGGTAATCCGTCAGATACGTAATAAACGCTTTTCCTGTCTCCTTCTTGAAGACCGAAGAAAAATACGAATTAGATACTCCGAGCACAGAGCAGATCGTGTCCAATGACAAATCCGGCTCCATATAACGCTCACGTACAAGATTCTGCGCATCGGTCACAAGCCGTCTCGATGTACTGTTTCGGGCATTTTTCAGCTGTTCCCCAAGCTCTACGGAAACTCCCTGCATCCATGCGGTAAGTGTACTCTCATCCATCTGCGGAATCGTCTCGTAAGGATTCTGGATTCCATGCAGATGATCATTAAAATCAAGAAAATTATTTGCACAAAACCGGTAAAATGCTCCCACCATCTCCATGATTGCAAGATTATACTGACTGACCGTCTGTGCATTGCTGTGCAGCTTTTCTATTTCGTTTACAACGACCTTCTCGATCTCTTCCTTTAGCCCCAGATGAATGGCTTTGAACAAATCATGCATCCGTGTATCTTCCGGCTGCAAGGTTGTTTCCTGTTCCTTCGGTGCAAGCTCGGCAATATTGATTGCGCGTTTCGTCCCGTACAATACCCTGTACGATACTGCCTCTCTGGCACCATCGTAAGACGTTTTAATATTCGCCATATTGTCGCATACACGACCGATGCCTGCCGTAACCACCGCCCCCATCACACGATAAGCCCATTTGCAGAAGCGGTCACACGAATCCGTAAACTGCACAATCGCGTCCTCCGATGAAAGCTCTATCAGCATCAGTGTATTGCCAAGATAAGAGAATACCCGGCTCTTCCACTCTGTCGCAAGCCGTTCCTTGATCTCGTGTTCAACAGACATCGCAAGCAGCAGCGGATTCATGCCGTCCGGCACATGATGTTCCGATGTGTGGAAAACTGCGCATCCATAATATGGTCCTTTCATATCAATCTGATACGCGGCAAAAAATTTCCCGCAGTTTTCTTCTGTTACCCGTCCCTCAATGAGAGATACAAAGAAGTTATTCTGCAGTACCGGAAGTGCTGCATTGAAATAATTCTCCAGACGTGTTACATTCAGTTTTTCTTCCCGTTCCCGGTCCAGTGTGTCCTTCAGACGTTTCAGGCAATCAGACAGTTCCGTTGCATTTATCGGTTTCAGCATATATTCCTCAACCTCCAGATGCACTGCTTCCTTTGCATATTCAAACTCATCAAACCCTGTAAAAATAATGATGTGAATATTCTGGAAGTCCCGGTTTAAACGACGGGACAACTCCAATCCATCCATATATGGCATCTTGATATCTGTAATTACGACATCCGGTTGAAGCTTCTCTACCAGTTCAAGTGCTTTCACTCCGTTGGTTGCGTTTCCAACGACGGTAAATCCAAGGTCGTCCCATTGTATGCGTTGTTCAATTACTTCGATGACTTCTGCTTCGTCATCCACCAAAAGCACTTTATATTTTTCCATGTTGCACCCCACTTGTTATCGCCTGCCGGGTAGGTTTGGAAAATGTAAGTTTATGTGTCGGATTGGTTTTCCTATCACTTCATTCCATATACAATGTATCGGAACTAAGAAGTACTACGATATTCTGATTCCAATATTCATCTCGCACGCAACCGCCGCTGATTCGACATCCATGTCTCAACAGCGGCTTGTTTGAACATCGTGTTCAAACATTGCTGAAATCAAGCAGAATATCAAGTACTTCTAAGTTCCAAACATATCGTATATGTTCACGAAGTCATAGAAAAACCAATCATCCACATATTCAAATGATTTCCGAACTACCCGGCAATTCTTATTGTTCTTTGTTGTTTTATTGTCCTTATTATACCAAAGTTATCACTATAAAGATACCTAAATATCTGGCTGGTTGCTTCTTGCTCCTGCTCAATTGGGGGAGTTTCCTTCATTTCCAAGTTTTTACTCCAACCAGCTTGCTTCCTTGTCCTGTTCGATTGGGGAATTTTCCCCTATTTCAGGAATTTACCCCAACCAGCTTGCTTTCTGCTCTTGTTCCATTGGGGAATTTTCCCCTATTTCAGGAATTTACCCCAACCAGCTTGCTTCCTGCTACTGCTCAATTGGGGGATTTTTCCCTATTTCCGGAATTTACTCCAACTAGCTTGCTTCCTGCTCTTGTTCCATTGGGGAATTTTCCCTATTTCAGGAATTTACCCCAACCAGCTTGCTTCCTGCTCTTGTTCCATTGGGGGAATTTTCCCCTATTTCTGGAATTTGCCCCAACCAGCTTGCTTCCTGCTCTTGTTCCATTGGGGAATTTTCCCCTATTTCTGGAATTTGCTCCAACCAGCTTGCTTCAATTCATATATCCAAGCGTTTTGACATTATATACATATAGGAAAAGTCACCCAGCCATGCCTTGTGCACTTGACCGGGTGACTTCTCCAATTTACAACTTTATTTGATTTCTTTTATTACTTCTTCTGAACATACTTCAGACAGTCAAGTGTTACAGCTGCAAGGATGATAATACCTTCGAAGATAAACTGAAGGTTTGTATCAATACCGAGGATTGTCAGAGAGTATGTAAGGGATGTGAAGATCAGTACACCAGTTACAACACCGGAGATCTTACCGATACCTCCTGTGAAGGATACACCACCTACTACGCAGGCTGCAATTGCATCCATATCCCAGCCTTGTCCATATGCGGCACTACCGGATCCAACCATACGGTTACACTCAAGCCATGAACCGAATCCATAAAGGATACCTGCTAAGATGAATGCTCCCATTGTTACCTTGAATACGGAAATACCAGATACAGAAGCTGCTTCCGGATTACCACCAACTGCGTAAAGGTTCTTACCAAATGTTGTCTTGTTCCAGATGAACCATACAACAACGATTGCTACAACTGCCCAGATAATGATGGTTGGGAATCCACCAAGATTTGGAATAAACATGTTCGGAATACTTGACTCAATTGCACCGAAAGATACACCCTTTGTTGCGTATGTAACAAGTCCGAAGATGATCAGCATGTTCGCCATTGTTGAAATGAATGGATGCATCTTATACTTCGCCATGAAGAAACCGGCAATACTTGCAAACACGGTTGTAAGTATAATACATGCAACAAGTGCAATAATGGCTCTGCCCGCTACCGGAATACCTGTAAAATCAAAGATATGTCCGAATACACCACCGGTATTTACGCCACTATGCATAATAATGGTTGCGGTAACCATACCCATACCTACCATACGTCCGATGGAAAGGTCGGTACCTGTTAACAGAATCAGACCGGCAACACCAAGGGCTAAGAACATACGAGGGGAAGCCTGCTGCAAAATATTCAGGATGTTTGTCAGTGTCAAAAGCTGTGTATGCTTTACAATCGGTGTGATGATACACAATGCAATAAAGATGAGTAAAATTACAATGTACAGACCATTCTTATACAGGAACTGTGTTGTATTGAATGTGTACTTGTAGTTTTCTACCTTCTGTGACTGCTTCTGTCCAAATGTATATTTCGACATACGAAGCAGATCGATCAAATGGAACTTATGTGCAAATGCATCGTGCTTTCTATCCTTGATTTCCTGCAATTTAGACTCATGTGTCATCTGTGCATCAAACAGGCGGTTACGATATACATACTTCTCATCCTTGATTTCCTCGGAATCAGAAAGCTTTGCCAAAGTCTGCTCGTGCTCTGTCTTAATGGTTGCCACAATCTTGTCATAAGAGGCATTCTCTGCTGCTTTCTCTGCCTCACAGCTTGCAACTACCTTCTCATAGTAGTCACTCTTGTAATGCTTGGAGAGATAACCTTCTGCATCGGAAACAAGCTTTGAAACCTTGTCCTTATTTGCAGATTCTACAGATTTTGCTTTCTCTAAGTCCGCCTTATCCTTCGCAATAATCTTTGCTCTCTCTTCCTTTGTTAAATTCTTGTCTTCCTTCGCAATTGCGATATGGTTCTTTAAGCTTCGAACCTTGTCAGATCCATCTACACGAAGTGCATCGATCTGCTTCTGTATTTTTCCTACATATTCATCAATCGGCTTCAAAAGCGCTGCTTCTGCTTCTGCCGAAAGGATCATACTTTTATCTGCCATCGCCAAAACTCCTCTCTATTACAAATATTTCGCACTAAGCTTTAATAATTCTTCCTGATTTGTCTCCTTCGTATTGACAATACCTGCCAAATGTCCGTTCGACATAACGCCAATACGGTTTGTGATTCCGAGAATCTCCGGCATCTCAGAAGAAACAACAATAATTGTCTTACCCTGCTTTGCCATGTTAATGATCAACTCGTAAATCTCATATTTTGCTCCAACATCAATACCTCTTGTCGGATCGTCCATCATAAAGATGTTCGGAGACCGCTCCAACCATTTACCGAAGATTACCTTCTGCTGATTACCACCAGACAGATTTGCAATCATATCATCCGGTCCCATACATTTCGTATGCATGACCTTGATTTCCTCTGCGGTTGCCCGCACCATGTCATCATGTGAGAGTGCAAGTCCACTCTTATAATGATTCATATTTGCAATGGTTGTGTTAAATGTTATATCTGCTTTTAAGAACAGACCATTTGCCTTACGTTCCTCTGTAATGAGGGCAAATCCATGATTCATCGCATCCTTCGGAGATGCAAAATTCATCATCTTACCATCATAGATAACGTTTCCGGCTGCTCTTGTACGCATACCAAATATCGTCTCAAGAAGCTCTGTACGACCTGCACCGACCAATCCATACAAACCAAATATCTCGCCTTTTTTCACATCGAAGGAGATATTCTGGAGCTTCGGTGCATATTTTGTTGAAAGGTTCTGCACGGAGAGAATTGTCTCTCCCGGTGTATTATCAACCGGCGGGAATCTGTTATCCAGAGAACGGCCTACCATGGCTGATATGAGTTCGTTCATGTTTGTATCTTTGCTGTCCTTCGTCATTACGAGACTGCCATCCCGCAATACGGAAATCTGGTCGCAGATCTCGAAGATCTCGTCCATCTTATGGGAGATATAAATCAGGGAGATTCCCTGTTCTTTAAGCTGACGCATCATCTTGAAGAGCTTTGCTACTTCCGGTGCTGTCAGGGATGAAGTCGGCTCATCAAGTACAATTACTTTTGAATTGTACGAAATTGCCTTCGCAATCTCACACATCTGACGCTTTGATACAGACATCTTCTTCATCGGCTGCGTAAGGTTCACTGTGATTCCAAGCTTTCTGAACAGATCAGATGCTTCTTTTTTCATTCTGCCCTCATCGACCACACCAAGCGAATTCTTTGGGTATCGACCGAGGAACAAATTATCAATTACATTTCTTTCCAGACACTGATTTAATTCCTGATGTACCATTGCAACTCCGTTTTCGAGTGCATCCTTTGGTCCAGAGAAATTAACTTCCTTGCCATCTAATACGATTGTTCCTTCGTCCTTCTGATAGGTTCCGAAGAGACATTTCATCATTGTCGATTTTCCGGCACCATTCTCACCCATAAGTCCCATGATGGATCCTGGCTTCACATTCAAATCAATGTGGTTAAGAACCTTGTTTCTTCCGAATGATTTACTCATGCCATGAATCGATAAGATGTATTTATTCTTATCATCTGCCATATCTCTACTTCCCTTTCTTAAAAAGAAGGGTATCAATTTTAGGTGACACCCTTCTTTGGTTAAATCATTTACCGTTCGTTCAATCAGTTCTCTTACTTGTTAAGAATTGATGTGTAAGATGCTGCGTTGTCTGTCTTAACCATGTTGATTGCAAATGCATCGTACTCACCAGGGTTACCAAGACGGTTTGTGATGTTAGACTCTGTCTGACCATCACCACCGATGTAATCAACCTTCAGGTTCAGAAGATCATCGTAATTCTGAAGAAGTGGCTGGTATGTTGAGCTTAAGAAGTTATCTGAAGCGTTGTAGATATCAAGCCATACCTTCTTCTCTGGGCTCTTGCTTGAGTCGAGCTGCTTAGAAACCTTGTCATAAACCTTTGTTGAGTCTGTGAAATCCTGATAGTTATCAGCTGTTACTGCAATGTTCAATGCGTAGTAAGATCTCTCTTCTGCTGAGTATCTGTAATCAACACCCTCATCAAGCTTGTTGCCAGCTTCATCTGCTGTACCGATACCTGTGTCTACATCTACGCCGTCAAGTGCGTTACGAAGAACACGGAGTGTAAGGTAAGCCTGAACGTCTGCATGCTGTGAAATTGTTCCGCCGTAGCCTTCTGCGATAGCTGCTACTGCATCGCTGTTTGCATCGTATCCAAATGTAGGAACCTTGTTGTCCTTTGCCCAAGCGTTGAACATTGACATTCCCATACCATCGTTGTTAGAAACAACTACATCGATCTGATCACCGAAAGAAGCTGTCCATGTACCGATTGCGTTACCTGCGGTTGCTGCATCCCATGTAGCACCTGCAGAGTTCTTCATCTCCTGTGAAGCAAGCTCACGGATTGTGTATTTCTTTCCATCTACTTCCAGTGTTGCATCCTGTACAACTTTTGCAGATCCATCTACGTTTGTACCGGCTGGTGCTGAATCAACTGCGCCATTTGCATCAACGCCTGTTCCAAGTGCGGAACGGACACCTCTTGTACGTGCGATGGAATCGTTATGTCCGATATCGCCGATAGCAAGTACATATCCGATTACGCCATCACCGTTACGGTCGATCGTTGCTGCATTCTTCTTGATGTAGTCAAGTACCATCTCACCCTGAAGCTCAGCACCCTGATTCGCATCGAAACCTACATAGTAAGTATCTTTGTTAAAGTTAAGGGCTGTTTTGTCAAGCTCTCCGGTTGATGAGTTGGAAGGCTGACGGTTGTACCATACAAGCGGCTTATCCTTATTTGCAACTCCGCTACTTGATGCAGAACCTCCACCTGACGATCCACATCCTACCATTGACAGTGCCATTGTTGCTGCTGCGATTACAGCTAAGATTTTTTTCTTCTTCATACTCTTTCCTCCTATGAATGAAATACTTGTTGAAATGTTCCTTCGTACTTTTTGTTCATTTTGTACATTTTTTTTGAATCATTCCCTGTCTCATTGACTAAATTCATTATATTTGGAATGAGGTCCGGAAAGAATAGAATATTTTTGGATATATTAGCAATTTTTTTTGATTATATGAAATTTTTATATGAATTTTGACGAATCTGTCCGTAATTACCTTGAAATTGCACAAAAAATTCCGTTTTTCTCATGATTTTGAAGCATATTTGCCAACTCTTTTTGAATCACTTCTTTCTTTTATCGTATTCTACATTTTTTTCATCTTATATTTTTTCCGCTGCCCCTGTATTTCTGTAAAGCCAAATGCCAGAACGCCGACTATACCAAACGCCATCATTTTGATAAGACTTTCATAATAGGTATCCAGATTGCCAGACCACTTCATAAGCTCCTTCGCATGTACAAAACAGCTTTGGAACGAAGAAGCTCTATAGTAATGGTCTGAAAGTTCAGATGCCTGTATCACCATTGCCATGTCTACCCGGAATGCCAGATATAGCCATGCAGCTGATACCGCAACACACAACAGAAAACTTATGATCGACAGCTTTTCGCCTTTCCACTTATATCCATAGATCACCGCGACTCCCATCGCAAGCCCGGCATAGCTTGACACGAATCCAATGCGTGCGATCAGGAAAATCAACAGCGCACCCAGAACGCCACCACCAATCGCTCCGAGCAGACCGAGTGCATAATTTTCACGCACAACATAATCCTCTTCCTGGTTCAGTTTCAACGCATATTCCGTCATCTTCGCAGATTCCTCATTTAAAAAGGAATAGCCATCCTCCACCTGATAGACATTCGTTGGTCCCTGCACGCCCCTGGCATCACAATTATAATATTGATATCGTTCAAATTGCGTGATCATACCTTCTATCAGATTCTTGATCAATTGCACGTTCTTTTTTGTGCCACCACGAACCGGAACATATACCGCAATACTAAATCCTTTCGGTATGATCCTGCCGCCGCTCGGAAGTACCGCGCGCATCGTTCCCCACACATCGACAGATGCTGGTGTCTGATCGTTGGAAACCGAAAATGCAACCATCATCATTTTTTTGCCGGAACCGGTACCCGGTTTCACGACATATGTATATCCCCGGTACACGCCATGCAGCTGACTTCCCATTCCTGTCCGTGTTGCCTGCAGCTCCCCAGCTAATTTCGTTAAGATTCTTCTATTCGATGCCATCCGGCAAATTCCTCCTCTGCTTGACACTTACGTTTCATCATATTTCCTTTTCACAGGGATAGCAAGTTTTATTTTCTATACAGCCAGACGGCTGAACTCTTCCAGATTCCATACCTTCGTCACAATATCCGAATAAAATTCCGGCTCATGACACACCAGCAGCACCGAACCGTGATACTCTTTCAAAGCACGCTTTAACTCGTCCTTCGCTTCCACGTCCAGATGGTTTGTCGGCTCATCTAAGATTAGAAGGTTTGTCTCCCGGTTGATAAGCTTACACAGGCGCACCTTCGCCTGTTCTCCACCACTCAAGACGCGCACCTTGCTCTCGATGTGCTTCGTTGTAAGGCCACATTTTGCCAATGCGGATCGCACCTCATACTGAGAATATCCCGGAAATTCCTGCCAGATCTCCTCCAGACAGGTGTTGTCCGTGCCTGCCATCTCCTGTTCGAAATATCCCTTATACAGATAGTCGCCCAGTTCCACCTTACCGGATAATGCCGGAACGATACCAAGCAGACTTTTTAGCAATGTACTTTTACCGATTCCATTTGTTCCGATAATCGCAATCTTCTCGCCGCGCTCCATCCGCAGATTGATTGGCTTGGAAAGCGGTGCATTCTTATCATATCCGATGATAAGATCTTCCGTCTCAAAGAGCATCTTGCCCGGTGTCCGGGCTTCCTTGAAATAAAACTCCGGCTTTGGTTTCTCCTTGGCAAGCTCGATCACATCCATCTTATCAAGCTTCTTCTGTCTTGACATCGCCATATTTCTTGTGGCAACGCGTGCTTTGTTTCTTGCCACGAAATCCTTCAGCTCATTGATCTCCTGCTGCTGTTTCCGGTAGGCAGCCTCCTGCTGTGCCTTCTTCGCCTCATAAACTTCTAAGAACTTATCATAGTTTCCGACGTAGCGGTTCAGCTCCTGATTTTCCATATGATAGATGATATTCACGACATCATTCAAGAACGGAATATCATGACTGATCAGGATAAATGCATTCTCATATTCCTGCAGATACCGCTTCAGCCATTCGATATGCTCCGCATCGAGATAGTTCGTCGGCTCATCTAAAAGCAATATCTCCGGCTTCTCCAAAAGCAGTTTCGCAAGCAGCACCTTCGTACGCTGTCCACCACTTAAGTCCGTCACATCATGGTCAAGCCCAAGCTCCAGAAGTCCGAGTGCCCGCGCTACCTGTTCAACCTTCGCATCGATCATATAAAAATCGTGGTTCGTCAGCATATCCTGCAGCGTACCAACCTCTTCCATCATCTCTGCGATTTCATCGTCCGTCGCATCCGCCATGCTCTCATAGATCTCGTTGATGTTCTGCTCCATATCAAACAGATATGAAAATGCAGACTTCAGGACATCCTCGATCGTCATGCCCTTCTCCAGCACGGCATGCTGGTCTAAGTATCCAACCCGCACATGCTTGTTCCATTCTACTTTTCCTTCGTCCGGTGTGAGCGTCCCCGTCACGATATTCATGAACGTACTTTTACCTTCGCCATTCGCGCCGACCAGGCCGATATGCTCGCCCGCAAGCAAGCGGAACGATACATTATTAAAGATTGCACGGTCACCAAAACCGTGCATTAAATTCTCAACATTTAAAATCATCTGTCTTTGTTCTGCGAAACATATTGTGAATTGTGTATATGTCCGTGCCACATTCTGATAATATAAGATGTATTGAAACCAAGAAGTTCTAGATGTTCTGATTTACCTTCTGATACCGAACGCAACCACCGCCAATTCGCCATCCATGGCTCAGTGGCGGTTTGTTTGAACATCGTGTTCAAACATTGCTATTTTACTTACAGAACATCAAGTACTTCTACGTTTCAAACATATTTATATTATCAGAATGTGGCACTTCCATATATATACAATTCACAATACGTTTTGCAAGTTTCTCCTCTATTTTTTTATTGAACCATTCTTTTTACCTTGTTGCCAGATGTAAAAGTCCAGCCAAATTATTTATTTTTCTTGTTTTGCTTGTCTGCCTTGTTTACGCCAAGCAAGCCCTTGATGATGAATCCGACACCGACGCCGATTGTGCCGAGGATCAGTGCCAGCTCCAGACCGGTCATATACCGCATCGATACGTTCAGTGAAATAACAAGACATACGAAAAATGCAATGCACAATCCGATCAGTGAAAGTCCGGTCAGCATGTTCGGCTTCACAATAAATGCGATAAATGCCACAACGATGAGCACAATCAGAATACCTCCGACATTCACGCGTCCCATCCGGAAAAATAGCGTGAAGCTGCTCACAACGACGTTCTGCAAGAAGATAATCACTCCGATAATTGTAAGTGCGATTCCCAATAAAAACTGTAATAATTCTTTCATTCGTTCCTCCCTGTTTTCTCTTAGAAAATGATTACATACTTATGTTTGATTCTATCATACTTCGACAAAGCTGTACACACAAAAAACTGCTGCCAATGCTTGCATAACTTAACATTGACAACAGTTTCATTCTATCTTTATCAACAACTTTTATATCCTATCCATGCAGGCGCACCGCGGCCGCAATCCTTCCGGCAATCCACATGACCGACGCTGCGATCAGGAATATCAGAACAAAGCCATTCACCTTTTCTTTCCAACGCATCGCTACGATGATTGTATCTCCGATTACAGCGATGGCAACCGGAATTACATAGAACAGATCGACTGCATTTCCTATCAGCACTTTGTACATCAAGACTGCGAACGCTGCAACAAGCGCAAGTGAAACAACCGCTTCTATCACATGAAAGAGTGTGGCTTTCTCAATTTCCGAATGATACATGACCGGAATTGCCATGGAGAATAATATCAGATAGATCAGTGACATCCATAACAATACACTGTCTTTCGCCTGTGCGTTTACGCATGCCGTCTTGATAATCAAAGCCGCAATCAGCATTCCGTAAGATGCAAACTGGATTCCCGGAATCGTATATTCCGTATGTACCATGCCAGACACAAGAATGACTCCTGCGGTTATGGAAAGCATCCGGTAATCAATGGAACGATACACGTTCATATCCATCGTAAATAATGATTGCAGGAACGCTGCATTCCCCACTGCCAATAAAACAAGAAATGCAGCGAGCGATAAGAACACAGCCAGATACACATAACTATTGAAGCCGCTTCCGAACAGTTTCACATCTTTATCCCTTATGGAACGCACGATGCTCTGTACACGTTCCGCAAATAAAATAATGAAATATAACATAATCAGCCAGTTCATAACAACCGCGGACACTCCAACCCGTAAATCCATGACGATTCCTCCTTCTATAACTCCAGCGATGCAAGAATCTCTTTCAATGCATCTGCCGATTCCTTTAATTTCAGAGCCTCTTCGCCGCTTAACTTGATCGGAATATCTGTCTCCACACCATCTGCACCGACAATCGCCGGCATACTCAGAACCACATCCTCGATGCCATACGCACCATGTATCATGTGTGAAACCGGCAGGATCGATTTCTCATCCCGCATGATCACCTCACAGATTCTCCTTACAGACATCGCGATTCCATAATACGTCGCATGCTTCCGATTAATAATCTCATATGCACTGTTCTTGACTGCATCTGCAATCTCCCGCGTATTTTCCTTATGCTGGTAATGTCCACGCATCTCGCACATCTCACTTAATTCCACACCGGAAACATTTGCAGATGACCATGCAACGACTTCGCTGTCGCCATGTTCGCCCACGATAAACGCATGCACGCTCCGGCTATCCACAGACAGATGTTCACCCAGCTTGTATTTCAGTCTGGCACTGTCTAACACTGTACCGGAACCAATCACCCGCTGTTCCGGAAGTCCGGACAATTTGATTGCCACCTGTGTCAGAATATCGACCGGATTCGCTACCACAAGCAGGATTCCATCGAACTTCCGCTTTGCAATCTCCGGGATAATAGACTTAAAAATTGCCACATTCTTGTTCACCAGATCCAGTCTTGTCTCCCCCGGTTTCTGTCCGGCCCCCGCGGAGATAATCACGATTCCCGCATCCGCTACATCGTCATAATCTCCTGCATAAATCCGCATCGGTGAAGCAAATGGGATTCCATGGCTGATATCCATTGCCTCTCCCTCCGCTTTGTTCCTGTCCGCATCAATCAATGCAATCTCTGTGAATAATCCACTCTGCATCAAAGCAAAGACGGATGCCGATCCCACAAATCCACAGCCGATCATAACCGCTTTTTTTGCATTTACTTTATTATTTTCCATAATTGGTTCCCCCTTGGTTTAATTTTCGAATAATAGTAATTATTACTATTTTAGTATAATAATAATTCTATAATTTGTCAATTTGTATTTATAAAAAAACACGCAAGCACTTTGTACCTGCGTATTTTTCTACTAATCATTTAACTTGTAGTTTTATTTGTTTTTGAAAAAAGAACACTCTTCCTCATTGCACTGTACACCATCTGAATTTCGAAGATTCAGATGAAATACATGACCACTTTCCGGATGCCCCGCACCAAATGCCCGCGTTACATGCGCCACGCCTATATCATTCATCTTCTTATCCAGTTCTATCGTGTGAAACCGCAGATCATCATTCTCACTGTACATCAGATATGTTTCCGGGAAATCTACATTCATATAAGTTAACTGCTCCATAAACAACTGGTACTGTTCTTTGGACACAACAAGTGAATTTTCTTTTCTAAGATACCAGCCTAAAATCGTGTCATCCCGCTTTCCCATATCGTATGCACCACAATTCAAGCAGATTCTGGCTGGTCGTTTATCATAGGTAAAATAATCCAGTTTCTTCCGATATTCCTGATTTGACGCAGCAATACAATACTGCGCAGTAAGCTGTGCTCCCGCCGAATCTCCCAACATGAAAAACCGATTCATATCCAGGCCAAACACCCGCGCATGATCATCAATATATTTTACGAGATATGCCACATCCTCTATAGCAGACGGATATTTATTCTGCGGTGACAAACGATAATTAAAATTCACAACTACAAATCCGCTCTGTGCCAGATGACAGCAATAATGGCTATACAGTTCTTTATCTCCATAAAACCAGCCACCACCATGCACACTGACGATCACCGGATATGCTTTATCCGAGTCTCCCATATAGGATGCCGGCACACAAAGATCAAACAGACTGTTCGATACATAGCTGTCTGAATCAATGTCCGATGCATCCCCGGATGATGCATACAACAGCTCCCTTTGCTTATCCATCTTCCAGCTATCCAAAATCGCAGCAAACCGCTCTGCATCCAATTTCTTCTTATAATCTAAATTTTTGATCTGTACAACATTTTCCGGATATTCCAGATCTTTGTCGCGCAATCCGTCATTCGCCATCCACGCATGGCGCATATTCACCCATGGCGGAAGTTTTCTGTTCTCCGCTCCACGCTTCATAATCTCTGTAACATTTATCATAACCGATCTCCTCCTCATAATCGTCCCTCTGTCTTATGTTGTCCTCTTTTTTCTCTTATTCTCATACATAGACTGATCCGCCATATTAAGATAATCCTGCAGGCTTTTCTGCTTATCCGGCGTATCTATGAAAAACGCCCCTGGTAACATAAAAACCCGGGGCGCCTTCATAAAATCGTCAGTTATAAATTAGTTACAGCGTTCATAACGAACCGCAATCGCTTTTATCTCCTTGGCTAAAGTCTTATTTAACTCTTTGCTGTCTACCCGCCATCTCCAATTGCTGCCAACCGAAGAAGGCGTATTCATTCTCGACCTGTTGTCTAAGCCAAGGTAATCCTGAATCGGAACAATACAGATTTTCGCATTGCTTCGCATGATTACGCCAATGAGCGGAATATACATTTTATCTGCCGGTGTATAGTAATCACACAGATAATCTCTTGCTTTTTTCCTGCCTTCGTCATCGACCTCCTGCCACCAGCCGACCAGTGTCTCATTGTCATGCGTGCCTGTATAAGCTACACAATTCTCAATATAATTATGAGGTAAATACTCCCTCGCCGAACCCGTATCTCTTGTGTCAAATGCGAATTCCAACACTTTCGTCCCCATGAACCCGCTATCTGCAACAAGCTTACGAACGGTATCCGTTATATAACCAAGGTCCTCCGCAATCACGGATTTCCTGCCAATCTTCTTTTCGATTGTACGGAACAAATCCATGCCCGGACCTTTCTTCCAACTGCCATTTACCGCGGTCTTATCTCCATATGGGATGGAATAATATTCATCGAAGCCACGGAAATGATCAATACGTACAACATCATATAACTCGAAGCAGAATGAAAGCCGTTCGATCCACCATGCATACGCTGTCTTTTTGTGGTAATCCCAATCATAAAGAGGATTTCCCCACATCTGCCCATCCGCCGAAAATCCGTCCGGCGGACATCCCGCAACAGCCTTCGGTGTGCATTGTTCATCTAACTGGAACAATTCCGGATGCGACCATGCATCTGCACTATCTAATGATACATAAATCGGAATATCTCCGATAATTTTAATTCCTTTTTTGTTGGCGTAAGCTCTGAGCTTATACCACTGGTTGAAAAACTGGAACTGCATAAATAACTGAAAATCAATTTCATCTGCCAGCTTCTCTTTATATTCACGTAAACCTTCTTCTGTACGACTATGAATTGCCTCCGGCCACTCAGTCCAGTTCATTCCACCAAAATGATTTTTCACTGCCATATATAAGCAATAGTCATACACCCACGCTTCATTCTTATCTAAGAACGCCTTATACTCTGTACTGTTCTTATGCCCGCTTCTCTCACAAGCCTTGCGGAGCAATACATACCGTCCATTATATTGTTTTTCATAATCAACAGACTGTTCGTCTGTTCCAAAGTCAACACTATCACATTCTTCTCTTGTCAATAAACCTTCGCTAATTAGAGTTTCCAGATCTATGAAGTACGGATTCCCGGCAAATGTGGAAAACGACTGGTATGGAGAATCTCCATATCCGGTAGGTCCCAAAGGTAAAATCTGCCAGAACGTCTGACCAGCTTCCACTAACCAATCCACAAATTTATATGCTTCTTTGGAAAAGCAGCCAATTCCATACTTTGATGGCAGACTGGAAATCGCGAACAATATTCCTGCTGTTTTATCCATATATGTCCTCCATATACGTCAAGGCAAAACAATTATACTCTGCGTACGCTTTCGCCCTCGATCAGATTGTGTGGGGCATAATCATGTTCACACCCCAGTGTATAATGTATGTGCTTCATCAAAAGCTCCACACTCCGCTTCGCAATACTGTTTATGTCCTGACCCATTGATGTAATTCTCGGTGTGTAAAATCTCGATATGACTGTACCATCGAAGCCTACCACCGATATATCATCCGGTACTTTTTTCCCGGCATCTTCTATTGCACGAATTGCGCCAACCGCAATCGTATCTGACAGCCCGACAATCGCTGTCACATGTATGTTTTTTTCAAGTAGTCTTTTTGTTGTTTCATAACCTGCCTCATACGAATACCGGCAAGCCATATAATTCTTATCCGGATCAAATTCCAGACCACTTTTTTCAAAGCCTTTTTTACACCCAAGATAACGCGAGAAACTGATCTGTTTATCTGAAATCTCGCCACCCATTACGACAATATCTTTGTGTCCGTAGCCTGTTAAATACTGCACGAGCTCCATGGTTGCAGTCTCATCATCGACACATACAGAAGATACATTGTCAAACGCTAACTCCTTTGCACTCGTAGTTGCAACAACACAGGGTATGTCAAGTTCATTCATACGTTCATCAAAAAGAGCTAAATTCGCGCCGAGAAAAATAATCGCTTTCGAGGTTTTGTCACGAACGAATTTTAATGCCTCTGCAACCTCGTCCCCATCTTCATCGATAATCTGACAGGATACAACCTCTTCCAGTTCTGACAGCAGAAGTGTAATCCGGTCAAGAATCTCCATGAAGAAACTATTGTGTCGGCCTTTCATGATAATTGTAACTGTATTTCCGCCACATCGTTTCAGCTTTCTGGCATTTCCGTTTGGTTCAAAATTGCTCTCTTCGATAATTTTCAATATCTTTTCGCGCGCTTTCTCACTTACACCCGGTTGTTTGTTTATTACTCTGGATACGGTACCAATACCGTATCCAGATAATTTTGCTATATCTTTGATTGTCATATAATCGCTCCTGTAAAAATGTGATTATATATTAACCCTTAACAGCGCCAGCCGCAACCCCTTTGACAATATATTTCTGAGCGCATAAGTAGAATACAACAACCGGAATGATTGCCATGATCAGGCATGCCATAATCGCGCCCATATCAACACGGCCGTAGCTTCCCTTCATGTACTGGATGACAATGGAAATTGTCTTGAATTCCTTAATATCAAGTACAAGGTATGGAAGAAGGAAGTCATTCCAGATCCACATTGCTTCAAGAATACCTACAGAAATGAATGTAGGCTTCATCATAGGAACTACTACACAGAAGAATGTCCGGAGTGGTGAGCAGCCATCAATCATTGCAGCTTCTTCCACTTCTACCGGAATTGATTTTACAAATCCGGTGAACATGAATACCGCAAGTCCGGCACCAAAACCGAGATATACAATCACGATTCCCCAAGGTGTATTCAGATGGAGGGAGTCTGCCGTTCCGGAAAGTGTAAACATGACCATCTGGAATGGTATAACCATAGAAAACACACATAAGAGGTAAATCATTTTTGTAAAAACATTCTTAACCCGGGTTATAAACCAGGCTGTCATGGAACAGCAAATCAGAATAACCGCAACTGAAAATACTGTAATAAATAATGTCCAGCCTACAGCTTTCAGGAAATCATATTGCGTAATTGCTGTCTTATAGTTTTCAAGTCCAACATAGCTTTCCTCTGTAGGCAGCTTAAATGTCTCAAGGTTGATGAACGTCTTCGACTTCATCGAGTTAATCAATACGATAAAGATTGGAGCAACAAATACAATTGAAACGAGTGTAAAAAATAATGTTGCAAGTATTCCCATCACTTTCTTTTTCATTACTGCTGCACCTCCTTATCCCTTGTCAACTTTAACTGTAACAATCCAATCGCTACTACAATTATGAAGAACACAACTGCCTTCGCCTGTCCAACCCCTTCAGCTCCTACTCTGCCATAGAATGTGCTATAAATATTCAGGGCAAGCATTTCTGTCTTATGAAGTGGCTCACCACCTGTAAGAGCAAGGTTCTGATCGAATAACTTGAACGAATTCGTAATCGTCAGGAATGTACAAATTGTAATCGATGGCATCATGTTCGGAATTGTAATTTTAAACAATCTCTGCATTCTGGTAGCTCCGTCGATCATAGCCGCTTCCTGAATATCTCCGGGGATCGCCTGAAGTCCCGCGATGTATACGATCATCATGTAACCAATCTGCTGCCATCCTACAAGAATAACCAGTCCCCAGAAACCTAATGTTTCATTCAACTTCAGGGCTGTATCAAACTTCACGAAAATACCATCAAAAATCAGCTGCCATACATAACCTAATACAATACCTCCGATCAGGTTTGGCATAAAAAACACTGTACGGAAAATATTCTTTCCTTTGATATTCTGTGTCAACGCCAGTGCGACTAAAAATGCAAGTACATTGATCAACACAAGTGAAACGATTGCAAATAACGTAGTGAATTTAAATGATCCAAGGAAATTTGAATCTTTAAATGCTTCTATATAGTTTTGTATTCCGACAAATTTTGCATCCTTGATTGTTGTAAAGTTACAGAAAGACAAGTAAATACCTTCAATAAAAGGAATAATAAATCCTATCAAAAATGCAGCCATAGTCGGTAACAAAAATATTGGCCAATATTTTTTTACCGCCTTTTCCATCTTATACCTCCTACGCCCTTGAACAATTACCTTCTAAAAAAGGGAGGAACTGTCTCCTCCCTTTTTAATTACAGGTTGTTTTATCAGGCTTCCTGATCCTAGTTTCCTGCTGCCTGACTCTCTGTAGCCCAGCCTTCAACGAATGCTTTCTTTACAAGATCCCAATTCGCATCTGTCTGATCGGAAGCATATACAGTAAGAGCTGATCCTACTTCGTTCTTCCATGTCTCAGAAGGCATTGTTGTGAAGTTCCAGCTTACAGGTGTCTTGCCATCTGCCACATACTGGCTTGCGATATTCACAAGAAGGTTATCTGACTCAAGGTTCTTCTTGAATGGAGTAACAAATCCCATTCCGTCTGCTCCGGATGGCATTGCACCCTGTGAACCGCAGATTGCCTTAAGTGCTGTATCGTCTGTAGAAAGCCATGCCATGAAATCTTCTGTTGCCTTGATGTCTGCTTCGGAAGCCTTAGCATTTACACACCAGTAGTTCTCTGTACCTGTACAAAGTCCCTGATTCTCTTCTCCGTCTACACCGATATAAATCGGAAGCATTCCGAGATTCTCATCACCGACTGAGCTTATATCTGAGTATGCCCATGTACCATTCTGGTAAAATACTGCTTTTTCTGCTACGAACTCAGCGACTGCATCATCACCGGTCTTAACACTGAGCTGCTTAGGATCTGTTGTTGAGTTATTAATGTACAGATCCCAGATCTGACGGTAGTTATCCAGGTATGTGCCCTTGATTGCCTTTGTGTTGTTGATTCCGTCTGCCTGATACTCATAGTATACAGGAAGGTTTGCAAGGTGAGTCTTAAATCTCCAGTCTGAAGAACCATCCATACCTGCGGATGTAAATGCATCAAATCCAAGCTCATCACGTCTTGCTGTAATATCTTCTGCTACCTTCTTCAGGTCTGCAAAGTTCTTGATGTCATCCATGGAGTAACCTGCCTCCGCAAGAAGCTTCTTATTGCAGATGATACCATAGGACTCAATAACATATCCGATACCTGCTACCTTATCGCCATCCTTCAAAGCGAAATCCTCTGAAGTAAGCTGCTTGTAAACTTCTGTGTCAGACAAATCTGCACAATAATCCTTCCATGATGCCAGACCGACCGGACCATTTACCTGGAACAATGTAGGGCATTCTGATTTACCCATCTCACTCTTAAGAGTTGTCTCATACTGACCGGATGCGGCTGTAACAACGGTTACCTTTACGCCTGTCTCCTCTTCGTAGATCTTGGCAAGCTCCTGCCACTGGGCATCTGCTTCCGGCTTAAAATTCAAGTAATATACCGAACCCTTATCAGCCGATGCATCCTTCCCTCCTGAAGTTCCCTTTCCTCCACAACCTGCAAACAGTGACATCATCATTGTTGCAGCTAATCCTAAAACTGCTAATTTCTTCTTCATGCTTTTTCCTCCTCTAATCTTTTCATTTGCTTTGTTTATAGTTACGTATACGTTCCTTGGAAACGTTTGTTGTATCGTTTTTGGTAACGTTTCCATTTCATGAGTCAATGATACAACATTTAAAAACTTTTTGCAATGAAAAAAGTCAATATTTTGTTTATTTGGTCAAATCACACAGTGTTTTTGAATTTTTTTTGTTACTTATTACTAATTTCTGCGTGCATTTGCTATCAATGGATCCTATTTTATTATTTTCCAAATATCGTTATTATATTCAGCAATTGTACGATCAGAGGAGAAAAATCCTGCTTTCGCAATATTCACCATCATCTTCTGCGCCCACGCCTTACGATCCTCATATTCCTTATATGCACGTTCCTTGGCATCAACATAAGAATCGAAATCAATAAATGTCATGAACCAGTCTTTGTTGAGAAGCTCATTATACAAACGATGCAGCATTTCTGCATTTCCAAGTGCCATCACCGCGTCGCTGATAATAAAATCAACGGCTTCCTTCAATACCGGATTGTTCTCATAATATGTTCTTGAGACATAGTCCGCCTTCGCATAATGATCAATCACCGCATCACTTGACTCTCCAAAGATATAGATATTGTCATCGCCAACAAGCTGATGGATTTCAACATTCGCACCATCTTCTGTTCCGAGAGTAACCGCGCCGTTCAACATGAACTTCATATTTCCGGTTCCGCTTGCCTCTTTTGATGCAAGTGAGATCTGCTCCGAAATATCACAGGCAGGAATTAATTTTTCTGCAAGCGTAACATTGTAGTTTTCTACCATAACTACATTCAGATACGGGCTCACTTCCGGATCGTTGTTGATCAATTCCTGAAGGCACAGGATCAAATGAATAATATCCTTTGCAATCGTGTATGCAGGTGCAGCCTTTGCTCCAAATATAACCGTAACCGGCGTAGTCGGCAGCTTGCCCGCTTTGATCTCCAGATACTTATGAATAACATAAAGTACATTTAACTGCTGACGCTTGTACTCATGCAGACGTTTTACCTGGATATCAAAAATCGAGTTTTCGTTTAATTCGATTCCCTGTGTCTCCTTGAAATATTCTTTGGCGCGAAGCTTGTTCTGATGTTTAATTTCAAGGAGCTTTTCAAGCTTGTCATCATCGTTTACAAATGCAAGTAATTTCTCTAATTCCATTGCATCTTTCTTGTATCCGTCCCCAATCCACTCCGTGATCGTATCGGATAACAATTCATTACAATAGAGAAGCCAGCGGCGGAATGTAATGCCGTTTGTCTTGTTGTTGAATTTCTCCGGATATATTTTGTAAAAATTATTAAGCTCCGAATTCTTCAAAATCTCCGTATGAAGATACGCAACGCCATTTACACTAAATCCATAATGAATATCGATGTGTGCCATGTGAACGAGATCATTCCGGTCGATAATTGCCACACTCTCATCACTAAACCGTCTTCTTACCTTATCATCCAGAATCTCAATAATTGGCACAAGCTGCGGAACAACCTCTGCCAGATAATGTCTAGGCCATTTCTCAAGTGCCTCAGCCAAAATTGTATGGTTTGTATATGCGCAGGTCTTACTTACAACATAAATCGCCGCATCCATGTTCATCCCTTCCGCTACAAGCAGACGAATCAACTCAGGTATGATCATGGTTGGATGTGTGTCGTTGATCTGGATTACTGCATAGTCGAACAAATCATAAAGGTTACTTCCCTTCGCCTTACACTCATCGATAATGAGTCTTGCGGCATTGCTTACCATGAAATACTGCTGGTAGATACGAAGCTTTCTTCCATCTTCGTCACTGTCATCCGGATATAAGAACAATGTCAGGTTTTTCTCTATGTCTGTTTTATCAAACTGATGATTCGCATCTACGATGGATTCATCCACAGTTTCTACGTCGAACAAGCATAATTTGTTGGTACGGTTATTGTAACCTGTTACATCAATCTCATACAATCTCGACTGCACCGTGCATTTTCCAAATGTAACAGGATATGTCACATCTGTTTTTCTAAGCCAGCTTTGATCCTTGATCCATGGATTAATCTGTTCTTTCTGCATTCTGTCTTCGAACACCTGCTTAAACAAGCCAAGATGATAATTCAATCCAATCCCCGCACCCGATAATCCAAGTGTTGCGATTGAATCAAGGAAACATGCAGCAAGTCGCCCCAGACCGCCGTTTCCAAGCGATGGCTCTACCTCAATCTCCTCAATCTCTGCAAGTGTCTTTCCGCTTTCGGCAAGCACTTTTTTGACGTCCTCATAGATTCCAAGATTGATCATGTTATTCGACAGCAGCTTTCCAATCAGAAATTCTGCCGATACATAATAAATCTTCTTTTTCGTCTCTTCCATGCGGCGTTCATCTGCTAACTGCTTTGTCAGGTTGAGCAATGCATAATATACTTCTTCATTGCTGCTTTGTGCGATTTCTTTTCCAAGCAGTTTTTCAAGTTCCTGTTTTACCTTCATCGTATACCCCTTTCGTTTTCACTTGAGCTTTTGTACGCTCTTTTATAATAATACAATATCACGAATTGGAAACGTTTCTCTTGCAGAATAGTATCATAATATGATACTATTCTATCAATCAGGAGGGTATTTGCCATGAAAGAGATTATAAATCCGGACGCTGCATCTAATATCGAATTAAATGAAAACAAGATTCACTTTCAAAATGAATATCAATATAACACCTATATATGTTCGATTCCGATGGATTTTGCAAGTGTACCGGTTCACTGGCACGACGAGTTCGAAATGATCGTCATCAAGAAGGGGCGCGGATACGTTACCCTCAATTTTCAGAGATATAAGGTTTCGTCCGGGGATATTGTCATCGTTCTTCCCGGAATGCTTCATTCCATTGAAGGTAAACAAAATTCAACGATGGAATATGAAAATATACTTTTTTCAAAGCACTTTCTTGCCTTTGGTGCAGATGACGTGACGCAGCAAAAATTTATCGATCCTTTTTTTAACGGAGATATCCAGATTCGTCATTATCTGACACCCGGACACACGTTATACACGGAAATCAGTAATATTGTTGATTTATTAGATGAAAAAAGTGATGAAAGAGACTATGCGTATCAGCTTTTTATCAAGGGTGGGCTTATCCAGATTATATACCTGCTGATTACGCACCCGCCAAAAGTAAACGAGACGACGCAAAGCGATAAGCATGAAGAGAAATTGAAAAGTATCATCCGGTATATCTCCACACATTATTATGAAGATATATCCATCGAAGAAATTGCAGATTTCTGCCACTATAGTCCATCACATTTTATGAAATTTTTTAAGATTCATACCGGAATGAGCTTTATCTCATATGTGAATGACTTCCGTGTCACAGAAGCACGTGCAATGCTCACATCTACCAATGATTCGATTCTTGAAATCTCACAGAAATGCGGATTCTCAAATCTGTCGAATTTCAACCGCATGTTCAAAAGAAAATATGGTATAACGCCAAGGCAGGTACGCAGCTGAGTCTGCGCCTCTATAATGCAGATATGGGCAGAACCTAAATAATCGACTCTGCCCATTTTCAGATGTTCTATGCTCTTTTTAGATAAACTCCTTATCCAAAAGGAAATCAATTTTCCTTGGCGTACGAACGGAATTTTCTTTTTCACTGAGCGTCCTTGCATAAACAACACCACCAATCTATGTCTTCTGCCATTATTCTATTCCCACTTTTTAAAAAATATTAATTTTTAGGTAATAAGTGTCTGCAAAAGAACCTTCTGTGCTATCTAAAAAAGAGAATCCTGCATTTTTCACATTTTTCGCATTATTTATACTATCATTTCACTTCAACTTTTAATGTTTCACAATAAAAATAAAACCTATAATGGCAATCAGTATAACCAATACTTTTTCATCGTCAGACTTTATCACAGTCAAATCGTTTCCAAATGTCTCAATCAATATTTGCCACAAGCATCTGTCACATTCTATGTCGTACCGCTCCACATTTTCTCCATAGCATCTTTTATAACATTGTTTATTTTTCAAGAATTTCCAGATCAAGGAGGAAGTCATAAATGTTTACAGTCAAGATCGGCTGAATCAAAAGCAAAGCGAATGATGTGGTCAGCATCAACTCCGCTTTCTAATAAATGATGATAAAACAGATTATTCAGTAAATAGGATTTTCCACATCGACGAATACCAGTAATTACCTTAATCAATCCATTATTCTTTCTTTTTATCAATTTATCCAAATAAAAATCTCTACGAATCTCCATATTAAAGTCTCCCTGCAAAAGATTTTTGCAACATGTTGCACTTTTCTATTCTAGTATATCCAAATGGACTTCAAAAATCAATATTTTAGCTTGTTTCTTGACTACTCAGGAAAAATATTTCTACCCTCGCCCCACCTGTATTTTCAGAATTTGAAAGTTTAATACCTCCACCATATTTTTCAGCCACAGTTTTTGCAAAAAATAGTCCCATCCCATAATGGGCTTCGCCATTTCTACTTGTGTCATCCATAAAAAACTGCTCTGTGCCATGCAATAATGCTTCTTTTGTAAATCCTGATCCGCTATCCTCCACAATGAATGTCAGCCGGCCATCCTGCTCCTTTGCGTCAATATAAATGATTCCATTTTCTTTTGTATGCTCCACTGCATTCTGAATCATATTCATTACGGCCCGGAACATTGGATCATAAGCAATCGTTACCTTTTTATCACTTTGTCCCGCCTTCCAATCTATCTTCTGGTGATAGATTTCTACCAGTCCGAGTGCCTGTTCCTTTATATCTGCGAAAAAATCTTCTAACCTCACCGTTGTATAGGTAACATCACTGCAATTCCATGATTTTGTGACATCTATCAACTGTTTTACATAACTTTGTATCTGTGTTGTGCCGTTCAAAACATAAGTGATATTATTCTTCTGTTCTGTGGTCAGTTCAGTCTCTGAAAGTAGTTCTGCATTTCCCCGTACAATCGTAAGAGGTGTTTTAATATCATGCGCCAAAGCAGACATCTGTTGTTTCTTTTCCTGCTCTGTTTTCCACTGCTTTTCTAAAGATTCTCGCAATGCATCTCGCATATCATCGATTGCCGATAAACAGTCATCAAACTCTTTGATACCGGAACAGGATGTCTCATATTCCAGATTTTGATCCTTTATTTGTCTGATTGCGTCTAATACAGGCTGCATCTGCTTTTTGATTCTTTTTCCAAAACGTATGGACTGAATGATGATAATCGCTACCGCTCCAATCACTGACATAATACTCATCACATTCTGTGGTCCTATAAAATGCTCCCTCAAAAAAGCTGAATGATATTGAGGTGTCAGGCGATATTGCAATACAACATATTCATTTTCCCTTACAATTACTTTATAAAAATATTTCCCGGATGCGTTTCCGTACTTTGCAACATTCCATGCTATCTGTTCGTATTGTTCTGACAGATCTCCACCTATTTTCTCTCCATTCTCTGAAAAGATTACATAATCACAAAGTGCAGGAATCATCTCAGCAGTTACTTTATCCGCACGTAAAATCGTATCATATGCTTCATTAATCTTTTGCTCTGCATAATTCGCCGGATAGATACAGCCCACACTAATCAAAAGGTACAGCAGCAGCCAAGCAACAATCACCAAACCTACTAATGATCCAAGCATGACCAGTACATATCTCATAAAAATCCAGCTGAGTGCATTGCTTCTCTTTACTCTTCCCATTTATATCCAATCCCCCAGACTGTTTTTATCGGTGTATAATCATAATCCGCAAATTTTGCTCTTATATTTTTGATATGCGTGATTATAGTACTGTCATTACTCTCATTGTCAAAGCCAAAGACCGCTTCCAATATCTGTTCCTTCGAGAAAACCTGTCCCCTGTTTTTAGCCAGGAATTCACAAATTTCGTACTCCGCTTTCGTAAGAGGAAGTTCCTTATCATCAACCAATAGTTTCTTTTGAGATATTTGAATACAGACCCTCCCCAAAACCATCCGGACAGAATGTTCCCTGTGCTCTCTTCTAAGATGTGCATTGATCCTTGCCCGAAGTTCCATCACTCCAAATGGCTTTGAAATATAATCATCTGCTCCTAAAGAAAGTCCGTTTACCAGACTGTTTTCCTCCGTTTTTGCCGTAAGAAACAAAATCGGACAATCCACAAGTGCCCTGATTCTTTTGCATAATTCGAAGCCATCAATTCCAGGCATCATAATGTCCAGTAAAATCAGGTCATAACGATGTAATTCTTCCATATTAATTTTTAGTGGATTACTTACTTTGGTAACCAGATGTCCATCCTTATTCAAAATGCTTTCTATCATTTCCAAAATTGCCGGTTCATCATCAACTGCCAGTATTTTTGCCATAGTTTCCCTCGATTCTATTCCGATATTCTGTTTCCTTCCCAGTGGTTTACCCACCAAAAATAGTATACCATACTAATCCCTGTAAATATTAAGCAACCTGGTATGAATGACAACCATTCACCTACACTAGTTTCTCCCAATACAGATTGCAGATAAGTATATGGTACTCTACCCGTCCAGCAGACAAATACATATTTCCACACATAATCTCCAAGTCCGGTAAGCATCAATGCACTAATTAGTCCTGATATAATCCCTGCTCCAATGGATACCCCTTTTCCAAACTGAAAAGCCAGAATCAGCTGCCACAGATAAAGTGGAACACTGCTTCCCCACAGCAGCAATGCTGCAACAACACATATTTTTACAATTTCAATATTGCTGTTACTCCAGCTGCCACCTGCTGATATCATTCCAAATCCAGTTCCAAATATCAAAGCAGTCAATAAAACAGAGCCAAGACAAAGCATCAGTAACAGCATCAGCTTCGATATAAATGCCACCCTTTTTTTCGATAAAGATAACATATTCTGAAAGTTACCTGCATTTTGTTCCTGCTCCATCACACTTGCTGTAAAAATTCCAATAAGTACCGGAAGTCCTGCTCCTATTGCCTGATAAAATGCAATCACTTTCATATTTTCATTCCATGGTGAAAAAAAGTAATATATTAAAAATATAACGCTGGTTATAATCGGAATCAGTAAGTGTGCCAGAATCACAGATGTTCCTTTCATCTTTCGCAAGTCTGCATTAAGAGATCTTCCAATCATCTTATTTCACCTCTCTTCTCTCAAACCATTTCAAAAACAGAACCGTTACAAAAACAAACCAGATGATTGAGAGACACATTCCCGGAACAATGACTCCCGTATCCAAAAGAGGATTCCCTGCTTCTGCGGCAAGTCCATTTGGTAAAACATGAAGCAACGGGCACATCATTCGCATAGGGATTGCAGAAACAAGTACATACCAGATTCTGGTTTGTGATATTACCACACCGCTGACGGTAATAAATAGGCAGACGAACAGGTTTACAATCATTCCAAATCGTTCACTTAAAAATAAAGCTACCGGAATCTCCCATAACTCAGAAACCGTCAGGAACAATACTGCAATCAACGCTCCTCCAACTGGAACATGTGTCGTTAGAAGAAAGCCTCCAAGCGTTGCTCCTGCAAACACAATCACATTAGAAAACAAAATCATGTACCCAATATAAATAATTTTCCCCAGCAACAATTTTCTTCTGTCTGTGGGAATAGTCATTAAATGATAGTATTTTATCTTTTTCTCCTGCGCCACAGAAAGATAACAAAATAGAGCAATCATCCCCGGCAGCAAAAGTGTATACCACCAGTTCCAAACACTTTCTGCATAAGCATTTGTCATCCCAAGAGTAAATATAAATGCCATGACAAATGTAAGAAGAGGAAATCCCCAGATAAACTTTTTTCGCATGGTTCTTTTGGCTTTTTGATGTTCTGCTTTTATAATATTAACCATGGATTTCACCTGCTTTCTGGTTTTTCCTTACTACGTCCATAAACAGTTCTTCAAGATTCTGTCCCTGATTCAATGCTCCCTCGTATCCTAAGATTCCACCTGAAATAATCCCGACTTTATCTGCAAGTAACTGTACCTCTGAAAGAATATGACTGGAAAGAATTACAGTTATTCCCTGTCCTGTGAAGGAGCGAATCAGTTCTCGTAATTCCTCGATGCCTATTGGATCTAATCCATTCGTAGGCTCATCCAATATCAAAAGTTCCGGTTCTCCAAGCAATGCCATTGCAATACCTAGTCTTTGTTTCATTCCCAAAGAGAACTGCCCAGCTTTCTTCTTTCCGGTATTTGTAAGTGATACAATCTGCAAGACCTCATCAATTCTGTTTTCATCTGTACCAAGCAATAATTGTCTTACTTTCAAATTCTCTCTGGCGGAAAGATTTTCATAAATAGGCGGATTTTCAATTAACGCTCCTATTTTTGACAAATCCTTCCTATTCCATAGTTTTCCATCAAGGTAAATCTTTCCTGCAGTTGGTTTCATCATACCGGTCAGCATTTTCAATGTAGTAGATTTACCAGCACCATTCGGTCCAAGCAGTCCATAAATCTGTCCTTTTTCTATATTGAGTGAAACATTATTTACTGCTTTCTGCTTTTTAAAATATTTACACAAATTTTGTGTCTGCAACATCATTTCCATCTTTTCTATCCTTCCTTCTATATTTTATTTCTTACTGAAATATAATCTATCAGGGAAAAATAAAGATTTGATGAAGTTTGCTACATTTTAGAAAATCTGTCCCGGAAGTTTTTCCTTCTCCGTATACGGGAAGATATGATGTGACGCTTCGTGTGCCATTGTAAACCTGCGACGTCCTTGCCCCTTTTCGGCAAGAAGAAATTCTGTAATGAAATGTTCTATGTCGATGGATTGAATCACTCGATTGCTAAACTTATTAGCATAAGCTGTTACTGTCCTCTGTTATAGTTCTTTGATGATGTGACAAGCCACACCCTGAATGCAGCACTCATCTACAATGATGTCTTTCATCTTCTTATTTTCCGGGTGGAGAATGATTTTCTTATTCTCATCATCCCGGAAGTAGCGTTTCAATGTATTCTGATTATCCACAAGGGCAACTACTATATCGCCCTCTTTGGCTTCTACCTGCTTTTTAACAACTACAAGGTCGCCGTCATCAATCCCTGCTTCAATCATAGACTGACCGCTTGCTCTTAATATGAAGAAATCTCCTTTGCCGAAAATAGCAGTAGGAAGTGATACATATTCTTCAATGTTTTCTTCCTCATACTGAGGACTGCCACAAGGAATAGAACCTACAATCGGTGTCTGTGTCTGTTCGCCACTGTACTTACGGGTCACATTAGTACGAATCTCCTGCCCGTCGTACTCAATCATATTCTTCTCAGCCATCTCTACCAAGTATTTGTATGCTGTACCTCTGGCAATTCCAACCGCTTCAGCAATCTTGGTAGTTGATGGGGATTGTCTGTTTTGCAGGTAATAATCCTCGATATACTTTTTTATCTCACTCATAAGTTCAGGACTCTTGCTTCTTCTATTTTCATATGCAACACCTGCATAACTATCCTGCAATGCTACCCTAAACTCTTTCTCATGTATAACCTTGAGGAGCAGCAGCAACAAAACGAGCGTGATCTAAAGGAGCTGCAGCGCCACCAGAAGGAAATTGACACCTATCTAGGGAAAAAGCATGAAGATATTTAATCCTCATGCTTTGCAGTAAAGTTATAGAAAAGGCATCCGAACGGCATTTGTTACACAAAATGCCGTTCTGTCTACTAATATATTCAGATCATTATAATTTCAGATCAAAACCTCTCTTGAATATTTCTCCATATTGTCCCATCGTTACAGTCAATGATTTATCAATTTGCTCTCTTGTAATCCCATCCAACGCACCTGCTTTTATCGCTTTTCCAGGTTTCCATGTTGGATCGGCAGCCTTTGCCGCATCATAAAAAGCTTGATTATACTGTCGTTCATATTGTTCTAAAGTCCACGTCCCCTTTAATCTGTCCCGCTTCTTTGCAGACTTTTGATAATGGTAAAACACATCTGAACGTTTTGTAGTATCTCCGTTTGCAATTCCATTTTCTTCAAGGAACTCCCGTTTTGCATTATCAAACATTTCCTGTCTGTTTTTTTCAGGAATATCAATAATCACGTGTCTCTGCGAAATAGGAATATCCGTTGCGTCCATACCGGCAAGACCAGTTGCCGGAGAAATATAGTCCCCATCTTTGTCATAGTTCTTCATCAAATTCTTTATGGCTGCCGGATTGGTATACATCATTCCGTTTGCATTTTGCATCATTTTACTTATAACGGTTTTATATTGTTTGCTGTTTGTGTTAATCCCTGCTGCTTTTAACTGTGATTGTACTGCACTGCTATTGAGCTGGGATAATTGGAAACTCCCTATTGGATTAAATGCCGACTTTCCGGATGAATTTTGAAACAAAAAAGCATAATCTGTAATTTTTGACATAATGTAACCTCCTTGTGCACATTATATTGTAAATCCATTTACTGACTCACATTGTATATCGGCATAATCGCTTTAATTGTTCACCTTTTGCTTTTAGTATACTATTCCACTCGCAATACAACAATTTTAATCATGGATTACCCATGTACCTTTCTTAGAAGAACCGATATGCTCCACAACACCATCTTTCTTTAATTTATTGATATGATAACGAACTCCTCCAACAGAAAGCCCAAGCTGCTGTGCAATCATCTTTACTGTAATGGAAGGCTGTTCACCCATGAGCCTAATTATTCTCCCTACATTTTCTGTGTTAGTTTCTGTGTTAGTTTCTATGTTAGTTTCTGTGTTAGTTTCTATGTTAGTTTCTGTGTTAGTTTCTATGTTAGTTTCTGTGTTAGTTTCTGTATTAGCATCCCTTTTTCGATACATATTTACTCTGAAATCGCCATCAAAATCAATCAACTCCGGCTTCGGTAATCCATATTCCTCACAGGCTGCAAATAACCTCGGTATTCCAGTTCCCCATTTTTCAATAATTTTCATGTACGCAAAAGCTCTTGCGATTGCGGGATTTCTCGGTCTTGAGTAACCTTCTATCATTTTTTCGATCGTAACATTATTCAGTAGCATACCCGGCGAAGTAATCTCTAGTCTGTCATCATACAATGCCACTTGTATATTTCCCGGCTCAAGATAACTACGATGAGCCACTGCGTTTGCAATCAACTCTCTTATGCTATCTGTAGGAAGTTCATATACATCTTGTCTGTACATTCCCTTTATTGTCATTCCCATGTTAATTTTTTCAAGAACATACTGGTATGCAGCATCCATTTGTTCCTGAATAGAACCCTCAAACTCTCTCCGATCAACAAAATGTGCCCGATTGGTTCCCTTGAACACGCCGCACTGAATAACCGGCTGCCCTACCATCCGTCCGGTCAAAAGTGCATATGCATTGGTCGGATATACCTTTCCGCCTTCCTCCTTCAGAACGCCCCATGAAATCAGTATATTTCTGGTGACATCCTTAATCTTCACTTTTTCACTATCCTGCCATGTATTTCGTATGGCAGTCTCCTTCAAGCTCTTGCAGAGCTCCTCAATCTCACTATCTGATATATCCATATTCTGACATATTTCACTGTCAAAATAACGATTCTTACCTTCCAGCATCAACTCTCTTAACATATAATCCTCGACATGCCTAGTCGTACCTGCAACACGCACATAAGTACCATCAAACACACCTTGTGATTTTATATAGTATGGACGCTCTGCCCCTGGGAATATCTCTACCACAATCACTGTCTTATCCTTAATCGTCTGCATCGCCACATCCGGTCTGATTGCAGGTTCGCAAGAATCTGAAATAGCATTGGTAATGGCATCCATTGTCTTATAGATACTATCTTCATCCATTCCCACAACTTCTAAGGTCTTGTCCTCTATTCCGAAAACAATTTTTCCTCCCCTACCATTGGCAAAAGCTACAACAGTTTTCATATATTTTTCGCTTTTATCCGGTACTGCAACCTTATATTCAATATTTTTTGATTCGCCGGAAAACAGTGTCTCTTCTGCCATATTACTACCTCCAATATCTAAAACAATATTCCTTCTACATTTATTCTTTGTCAGTCTAATTCTAGTCCTGTTCTTGTTCTATCTCATTTTTCCCCACTCTAAATGTTTTTCAAACGTTTGATTAACTGCCTGGCAAACGAAAGCGCTATCTCATCACAACTATATTTAGACGAATCTATTGCCTGGATATCTGCAACTGTCGGATATTTCTCCTTTAATTGCTCTACAGAAATATTATGTAAAATAGGCAAAATTAATTTCTGTCCATTTCTATTTTGACGATTCAAGAACTCGCCAAGTTCTCTCTCGGTCCATTCTCTATCAAAGAAATTCTCTGAAATCACAATAATTGCAAATTCAGCTTTCTTAGTCCCATTAAGGATTCTGTCCTTCCAATTATCTCCCCATTCAAGTTCTTCTTTATCATAAAATATTTTAACACCCAACTTTTTTAGAGACTTATATAGTTCCTCTATTAGATTCTCTTTATCCTTATTCGCATGAGATATAAAAACATCATATTCTGGCAACGAATTTGCTTGATACTTTGGCACTTCCACTGTTGATATGCCATTCATTTTATCTATATAGTTCTTGTCATTACATATACTTTCTAACGCCGCAACTAATTGATTATATTTCCTATGAAATAGCCATGACTCTATTTTCGGAGCTAACACATGCTCCTTTAAATATTTATTGAAAAATATTTCAACATCATTCATCCATATTTCGTGTTGCTTTTTTACATCATAAAAATTACTATTTATTGCTTCATACGATTCTTTATAAGATGTATCTGTGCCATTCTTTTTTGTTCTTTCTATTAGTGTTTTAAGTTCTTCTTCAAAAGCCATCCCTTGTTTCCCCTCTTTTGTGTCATATACTATATAATCCTAACCACTTATAATCGAAAAATGCACATTGATTATACCATTTTTCACTCATACCCGCAATTAATACCACAACATCATGCAAATCATTCTATCAATCCTATCCGGTCAGCTACATCATCAGAAGCATACTGAGATACCGATACTCTGCAGGAGCATTTTCATCTTTGGTCGTTCAAATGGTATCTGAAACTCCGCTTTTCTGCTTCTTGCCATGAATACTACAAATAGCATCGTCATAAAATAAGGTTCACATGCTGTATGTGTTACCGAACCATCTGCCCGTGTGACTTCTCTCATATCCACCGGAATATGACTTTTTTTACACGCTTTCTTTAATATCTCTGCGGTTCTCTCATCATTCACATCTATGGAAGTAACATCTTTACCCTCTTGGTTAAAATCCTTTAACGAGCCATGTGTCTCCTTATAGTTGGAAACCACCTTATCGACTACCTTGCCGAGCAGAGTTTCCTTCTGCTCCGCACTCATACCGGGATTTTTCTCTTCTGAACGTTTACAGGCTTCCGCAATGGCTGTTATCAGATCCACGCTGAAAGTCACAATCGCCTTTCCCGTTTGGAATGACTCCTGCGTCAACTCATCGACCATTGTTCTGTCCTCCTGTTATATATTTTCCTATGGCTTCTGTCTGTGGGTGCTCTCACCCATAGGATACACATTTTAATGCATATCTCTTGTTCCTCCTTAATTTCCTTTATCTGAACTTCTGGACAAAATGTCCTAAAGTTACATTCATATACATTGCCCAAAGGGCACAAAAAAAGAGCATCTATGTTTCAATCACATAAATGCTCTAACGCTGTTGTTTATATTAAATTGTTATGGTTTGTCAGTTCGACAAACTTGAATTGAACTAAATCGCTGTGCGATGGCCTGCGAAGGCTGTGGCACAGTTTTCTCTTTAACTTAAAAAGGCAGTAGATAATGAGCCCTAAAAGTAGTATTGTTAAATCACCACAAAATAACAATCGAACAGTTTCATCATTAACACTGCCATGAATAGAATAACACCAGAATCTCTTTTTCTCAAGAGGGTATCTTTAATACGTGAACCTCCATGATGGCAGTGACTCATTAACGTTACTAGTATCATGGAGGTTTATTATGTACGAAAAATATTTTAACAAGCTCAGAGAGGAATGCCTGATTCGTAACAGGTCCTCCCGAACTGCAGATACCTATATCAACAACATACGTCACTTTATGAAGTGGACAGGCTATAAATCAATGGAAGATTTCTTCTCCAGTCCAAGCGAAAGGGCGATGACGGCAATGTCCGTCACCGCCCTTTCGCTCAAAGGTTCGCAGCTGATTTATTCAGCGTTTTCTTTCTTCTTTTTGCTGTAAACGATGATGCCGATCACTACGCCGCCGCTGACAAACAGCAGTGCGATCCAGAGGATCATATTGCTGTTGTCACCGGTCTGCGGAGAATCCGAATCGGTCGGCTTGCCCGGCTCAGTCGGTGTTCCGGTAGCCGGAATCTCAACTGCCGCCTTCTTGTAGCCGCAAACCCTGCACTCCTCATGCTTGGAGCCCTTTTGCGTTGCGGTCGCTTCCTTGTCAACAACCCACTTGAAGTCGTGTGCCGCCTTATCGGCCTTATCTCCGCAAGAGCACTCATGCCAGTGGTTCGTAGCATCGTTCTTCCACTCGCTGCCGTAGCTGTGAGTATGCTCACCGCCGCCGGTTGCCGAGATAGTTTCGGTTGCCATCGTATAACCGCAGACGGTGCATTCCTTATGCTTTGAGCCGTCGGTTGTAGCAGTTGCCGGGGTGTCGATGATCCATTCGCCGGCGGTATGCGCTGCTGTATCTTTCTTATCACCGCAGGAGCACTCATGCCAGTGGTTGTCGGCATCGTTCTTCCACTCGCTGCCGTAGCTGTGAGTATGCTCACCGCCGCCGGTTGCCGGGATGGTTTCGGTTGCCATCGTATAACCGCAGACGGTGCATTCCTTATGCTTTGAGCCGCTTGTGGTAGCTGTTGCCGGAGTGTCGATAATCCATTCACCGGCGGTATGCGCCGCCTTGCTGCCCTCGATGATCACGCCGCAGCCGACAACGGTGCACTCTTTCCAGTGATCGGTATTATCAGACTTCCAGTCGGAAGCGCTATGACCTGTTGCCGCAAGGATTACGCTTGTCTTGTCGGTAATTTCGGATGCACCGGTTGCATCCTCAAACCACTTGTCACAGCCGTCGCAGGTGTAATATGCCGTGTTGCCTTTCTCCGTGCAAGTAGGAGCCTTTGCGGGAACGAGGGTCAGATTGTGCGTATGCGGTACGGTCTTGTCATATCCGCAGGTGTCGCAGATGTTATCGCTACCATAATCGTGAGCCGCCTCGTCCTTCTTTTCGTGGCAGCGAGAGCATTCTTTCCAATGATTGTCTGTGTCCTTGCTCCAATCGCTTGCCCATGCGTGCCCGAGCTGTGTACCTGCCGCTGTAAAGGTTTCTGTTGTGCTGATCTCTCCGCAGGAGCAGCTCTTGAAATATACTGCATCGTTGGTGCAGTCGGCAGCCGACTTGAGGGTTTCCGGCTTCTGAATTTCCTGATCGTAGGTATGGGTATGGGGAATTGTGTAGGTCGCTTTCACGCTGACTTCACTGTCAGGCATTATGAAAGTAGTGGTTTCACTGTTCGCATCTTCAAGAGTAGTGTTGCCGCTTTCTACTACCCACTTATCAAACACCTTACCGTCAGGAGCCGCATTTGCGGTCAGAGTAATGGTTGTGCCTTGCGCCGCTTTACTGATTTCGCTTCCTGCACCAATTGTCGCTTTGCCGTCCGTTACGATGATGGAATACTCTTTACTCTCCCAGATTGCATAGAAGGTAGTATCCGAGCTTACTTCATAGGTCGTGCTGGAAATAACCGAACCGTCGGCGCTGGTTGACCAGCCCTTGAATTGCTTGCCTTCCGGTTCAGTAAAACCGCAGGCGGGCAGGGTGTAGCTACCGGAAACGCCGGTGACATCTTCCATTGTGCCGCCGCCACCGTTGGCATTGAATCTGACGGTATACTCGGCAGGCGCGGCTTTGGTTATCGTAATAGACAGCTCCTTCGTATCGCTGCCCGCGCTGTTGGTAGCCTTGACGGTGAAGGTGGAGGTTCCCGCTGCGGTAGGCGTGCCGCTGATCTCGCCGGTGTCCTTGTTCAGGCTCAGACCGGTAGGCCGGTCGCCGTTTTCAACGCTCCATGTGATAGGCGTAGTGCCGTCGGCGCTCAGGGTCTGGCTGTAAGCCTCGCCCACCTTGCCGTCCGGCAGGGTGTCCGTGGTGATGGTAACGGTATAGACGCCGGGCTCAAACTGTGCCGTCAGCTTGGTTACATCCGCCGAAACGCTTTCACCGGGCGCGTACAGGTTTCCGTCGCTGCCAAACCACACAAAGTAGCTGCCGGTATCTCCGTCGGGGCGGGTCAGACCATCGGATGCAGGCGCAGTAAATTCGCTTCCGTTTTTTACAATGATCTGGATATTATCCGAGTTGCCGCCCAATTTACCGCCGCCAAGGTCAAGGGCAACGGCTTTCAGCCCATTAGGCTTCAGTGTATCAGGGTTCAGAACTTCAAGGATGGGGCGGAAACCGAGGTGCGATCCGGAGTCCGAAGCATTGGTGAAATTCCAATTGCGAACCGAGCTGTACCCACGCATTGCACGGCCCTGTGCCCAATTGTGCGCAACATCCTGTCCCCACGAATCTGTCGCGTTACAGTTTCTGATATATCCGTCATATTTGTCCAGTATCTTGTCCCATTCGTTGCTTTGAGGGTTGCCGCGTACAGAATCGCCAGAGCCTCTATAAGAACGTCCTGCTGACGGCACGCGCATCGTATATTCCACGCTGTTGGCAGTGTAGTTTTTTCCAAAAATCAGACCTGCGGCATTCAGATTCTCCCAGCTTATCGTATGCGTTACGGCGAAGTCCGCTACAAACAGGCTGTGGGGATATTTGTGCTTCTCTGCATACTCATCGGTGGTTGCCATCTCCGACGTGAGCGCGTAGGCGTCCACTGTCCCGGCATAGGTAAAGGGAACATAGTGCAGCGACGCATCCGGCAGGCTGCCGTTCGCCGTGCCGGGAATACCCGCACCGGAGAGGTCAAAGTAATATGTGCCGCCGGGAACGAGGGTGAACTGCTCTATGGAATCAAACTGCGCCGTCAGCTTGTTCACGTTTGCCGGGACGCTGTCACCCGGTGCGTAGAGCGCACCGTCGCTGCCGCGCCACATAAAGTAGCTGCCTGTATTTCCGTCGGGACGGGTCAGACCATTGGAGGCAGGTGCGGTAAAGCTCTCGCCGTTTTTTACGATGATCTGGATATCCGAGCTGACGCTCAATCTGCCGCTGCCCAATGTGCCGCCGCCAAGGTCAAGGACAACGACTTTCAGCCCGTCAGAACCCAGCGTGTCCGGGTTCAGGACTTCAAGGACAGGGCGGAAACCGAGGGACTCGTTGGAACGCGTAGCAACGGTGCGGTGCCAGATGCGGGGCGCATTGTACCCTCGGCTTGCACGGTCCGACTCCGAACTGCTCGTAGTATCTTGTCCAAACGAATATATCTGTCTAAAGTTTTTGATATATCCGTTGTCCTTGTCCAGCATCTTGTCCCATTCGTTGCTTTGTGGTATGCCGTGTTGGGAATAGTTCGAGCCTACGCCACTACTTCCCACGGACGGTGCACGCAGCGTATATTCCACGCCGCCGGAGGTGTAGCCTTTTCCGAAAATCAGACCTGCAGAATTCAGATTCTCCCAGCTTACCGTATGCGTTATGGCATAATCCGCCACAAACAGGCTGTGGGCATATTTGTTCTGCTGCGCATACGCCGCAGTAGTTGCCATCGTTGATGTGAGCTTGTAGGCGTCCACTGTCCCGGCATAGGTAAAGGGAACATAATGCAATGTTTTGTCCGGCAGTCTGCTGTGCGCCGTGCCGCGGATGCCTGTACCGGAGAGGTCAAAGTAATACGTGCCGTCAGGAACGAGGCTGAACTGCTCTATGGGCGCAAACCGCGCCGTGAGCTTGTTTACGACCGCTGGAACACTGTCGCCCGGATCGTAGAGCTCGCCATCGCTACCAAGCCACATAAAGTAACTGCCGGTATTCCCGTCCGGGCGAGTCAGACCGTCGCCGCCGGGCGCGGTAAAGCTCTCGCCGCTTTTCACAATGATTTGAATATTCTCGGAGCGATTCCCCAGCTTGCCGCCGCCAAGGTCAAGGACAACATCTTTCAGCCCGTCGGAGCCCAGCGTGTCCGGGTTCAGGACTTCAAGGACAGGGCGGAATCCGACGCTCGAGTCGGAGGTCGCAGCAATGCGATTGTGCCAGCCGCGAGCCAAATCGTATCCGCGAACCGCACGACCCGATTCCTCCGTGCGCGGAGTATCTTGTCCCCACGAAGACATCCCGCTCCAGTTTTTGATATATCCGTTGTTCTTGTCCAACATCCTGTCCCATTCGTTGCTTTGGGGCGTGCCGCATTCTAAATCATCCGAGCCTGCTGTAACATCACTTCCCACGGACGGTGCGCGCAGAGTATATTCCACACCGCCGGCGGCGTAGCCTTTGCCGAAAATCAGGCTCGCATCGTTTAAGGCATTCCAATTTACCGTATGCGTTACGGCAAAGTCTGCCACAAACAGGCTGTGGGGATATTTGTACCTCTCTGCATACGCATCGGTGGTTGCCATCTTCGACGTGAGCGTGTATGCATCCACTATTCCAGTGTAGGTAAAGGGAACATAGTGCAGCGATGCATCTGGCAGGCTGCCGTTCGCCGTGCCGGGAATGCCCATTGCCGACAGATCGAAATAGTATCTGCCGCCGGGAACGAGGTCAAACTGCTCGTTGGCGGCTTCCTCTACCGTTAACGCTACCGCCTGAAATCTACTGGCGTAGTCAGTCTTGTAATCACCGTTACACTGCTCGGAGAACACATAGAGTTTATAATTTCCGCTATCAAGGTCATACGGCAACGTAAAACTGAGCTGTGTGTCTGCAGCAGTGGGCTTCATGATTCTTCCATAGTGGGTCGCGCCGCTTTCACCCTTGATGATCGCAGAAATATATTCATTTTGCCCCGTTCTCGCCCCGGAAAAATTCAGCGTAACAGAGCCGCCAGGTTTTCCTACTGCTGCGGTTTCCGTTACCCGAAAAGTGCGGGTATCATCCAAAAGTGTCAATTTCCATTCGTCTCCGCTGTATTCCGGAATTTTGAAAATTCCGTCAGCAGCACCTTTGCCGCCAACGGCGGCAGAAACAAGGAGGACAGAGTCCGGCTTCAAGTTGAACGCAGGACGAGCTGCGTTGGTATCGTTCACCCATTCAGCACGCACACCACCGGAAGCGTTGACCACGCCTGCAGAGTTATAGTCTTGGTGAGGAGAACGAAGCCACCAACCGCCCGCACTATCACCATAATTGGCGATACGCGCATTGTCATCGATAAATCCGTAGGCTGCTTTCCCCGCTTCCTCTGCCGAGAGGAAAAACACCTTGTCTCCATTCAGGATGTTCTCAGAACCCATAAAGCGTCCATCAATGTATAGATCATCACTTTTGCTGGTTGCAAAAACAGCTTTTTGCTCCGTAGTGCTGAGGTTCCTGGTGTAAAAGCCATTGCACCAGTCCTGCCCACGGCTGCCCTTCCAGTCGTTGGTATATGGGGTCGTATAGTCAAATTCTACGCCGCCAAACGCTCCAGTCCCAAGCAGCGCATCAGAGAGCAGAAAAAATCCGTCGCCCTCCTGAGCATTGGGCATATTGGTTTTTGTATCCAGCACACGCCATTTGACGGTGCTGTTATTCCATGTGCCAAAATAAATATAGTCATAGCTGCGATTTGTGCTGTCATAACCACTGATTCCACTTGTACCGAGCTGTATGGCTTTTGCGCCGTCATTGTTGGCAAACACGGTCGTCGGCAAAAGGACGAGCACCATGCAGCACACGAGCAGGATGCTGAGTATTCGTTTCTTCATTGGCTTTTCTCCTCCTGTTCTTGCGGGGCTGGTTTGTCCGCCCCGCCTTTTTTCTGGTTTTCCCTGTTTTTGAGCCGGAAACACAGCGCAGTGATCGCCGCCGCCGCGGCAAAGGAGACGACAGCCACCAGCACATAGCCGCCCGCGTCCTGCCGCAGCAGCATCGAGCCGAACACGCCCCATGCTTCCGGTTGCCCCGGCCCGACGACCGTGCCCGCTGTCTGCATCAGCGCCGCGCACAGCAGCATACACGCTGCGGAGAGACTTATTACCTCGCGCCGCTGCCTCCGGCGGTTGTTTTCCCGCACCCGCTACTTGACGAATGCGACCCGTCTTGCGGTATCGTACATATCGTTTGAACCCCCTTTCCGGTTTGTCTGGAACTGTGATAAAAACCCTTTCACTTATATAGGTACAAAAAATCGAAAAAACTCTCACCCAAAACGCAAAATTTTTCAAAAAAATTTGAGAGCCGCCAAAAGGCAGCTCTCAGGGAGTAAATGTTCGGTTATTTCCTCTGCGATAAGCGGAAAGCGGACCATCTTCCCGCCGCTACCAGCAACACCGGCAGGACATAGGCCACATACTGCGCCGCGCCGCCGTAAGCAATGAGCAGATTATAGATGGCGTGGAGGGTGATGGCCGCGCCCAGCAGCCCGCACGTACCGGCTATTTTAAGCCACGTCCGCCGCCACGCATAGGCAAGCCCGCCGCCCACGATCAGGCCGCAGAGGACGTGCATGGCTCCCGTGCCGAAGCCCCGGAAGAAGATGAAGGAGAAGCGGTCCGCGCCGTTCTGGATGAGATAGCACACGTTTTCAAAGGTGGCGAAGCTCAGGGCGAGCGTGATGGCGGCGGGCTTAATTTTCTCGCTCTCCGGCTCAAACACCAGAAGATAGAACACCAGCGGCAGCAGCTTCATCATTTCCTCCACCACCGGCGCAATCTCCGCCGTGGCGGCAAGGGCGTCCGCCTGACACACCGCCGCGAGGAAGGTGTTGATATAGGCCGAAAGCAGGCACATCCCCATCCCGGCAATGCAGAACAGGAAGAAGCGGAGCTGCCGCCTGCCCATGCACAAAGCGGCCACCAGCAGGGGAGATACCATGCAGAGGAAGATGTTTTCGATGTAGGTCATGCGTCCACCGCCTTTCTCGTGGCGGGCAGCAGGCCGAGAATGGCGAGCGTCAGCAGCATATCGCACCAGAAGGTGGGGCTTGCCAGAGAGGTATCCGGCCAAAAGCAGCCCACCGTCCAAAGCAGATACTCCGCAAACGCAAAGCACAGCACGCCGATGTGGTAGTACCGCATATTCCGCGCCGTGCCTGTCTGCCCATTGGCGTAGACCAGTCCACGGATGGCGCAGAAGGAGAGCCAAATCATCATGCCGCACCAGATCAGGTTGGAGAGAATATCCCCGAAGGTGCAGTAGAACGCCAGCAGCGGTACGCCGATCAGCGGCGAAAGCCATGCAGAGCGGCTGCGGAAGCTGCGCTCGTCCTGAGTGGTGAGCGTGGCCTGCAAAATGCGCAGGAAAATTACGCTGGCCACCCAGCCGAACTCCGAGACATAGAAAACGCGCGGTGTGGTATCGAACAGCAGCAGATACAGCGTCCAGTAGAGCGCGCCGAGGGCAAAGCAGCCGTAGAAGCACAGCAGCAGGAAATACGTCTGCCGCCCACTTTTTCGGTAGGCGATACCCGAAAGCAGTGCGCCGACGAACGTGGTCAGCAGTTGCAGCAGGTTCTCAATCAGCTCCATGCGCATCCTCGCTTTCCCTGTCCTGCCCGTCCTCTCGGCTCATCTGACGCAGCCGGAAACACAGAACGGTCACGCACACGCCGAGTAAAAAAGCCAGCAGCCCGATGACGATGTATCCCAAGGCAGCGCCGCCGTGAAAGATGCTTGCCGCCGTTTCAAAGCCGGAGTAGTCGCCTGTCTGGATGCTCGCGGCAATGCCGGGCATGGCGAGGGACGCGCCGATGAGCAACGCAAGGCACGCCGCCACGGCGGAAGCCATGGTGACCGTATTGCGCCGCCGCCGTTTCTCCCGCTCAATTTTGGCGATGCGCCGCTTTGTCTCCGCGACGCGCTCTTCATGACTCCGCATCTGTGATCCCCTCCCGTTCTAAAAGCCTTCGCAGGCTCTTTTTTCCGCGATACACCATGTTGGTGATCTGTTTTACTGTTTTTCCCGTGACCTCCGCCGCCTGCGCGTAGCTCATATCCTCAAAATAGGTGAGATAGAGGACTTCCCGATAGTCCGGGTTTATTTCGCTCATGCAGCAATGCAGGACGCGGTTGCGCTCCTCCGTCCGGATGACCTCCTCCGCCAGCAGCCGTCCGTCCGGCTCGCCGGTCAGCGTATCGAGGCTGAACAGGGGCTTCCGTTTGCTCTTATGGCGCAGCGCCATGTGCCGCGCCGCCTTATAGAGATACGCCTTGAAGCCGCCGTCCCGTATCTTCGGCTTTTTGGTGAACAGATAGGCGAAAACGTCCAGCATCAGCTCCTCCGCCTCGTGAACGTCGTGCAGATAGCCGTCGATATACAGGGTCAGTGGGTCGCCGTATTTTTTCATCAGGGCATTGAGCCCTTCGTCGTCGCCGTTCAGATATTGGCGGTACAAGCTCTCGTCGCAGGCCATAGCGTTCACCTCCTTTTTGCGGATGCTTCCCATGCAGAGGGGTATCCGTCAGGTGCTTGTCCTGCCGGAATCGCGGTGCTGTCCTTGAAAGCGCGGGTCGGACGGTTTCTCCGCATTTTCCGGGATCGCCCATGAACGCCCGAACCGGGACGCGCCGGGGATCCGCCCTTCGGCGCAGTATTGGTTGACCCGCCGCTCTGACACGCCCCAACGGTAAGACGCCTCCCGAATGGAGATATAGCCCTTGATCCCGTTCATACCGCACCTCCGCATGGATAATACTCAACATGATACATTATATACGAATATCCGAATAAAAGCAAGCCCACACGGACGTTGGGACGCAGAATCTCTCCCACGTCCTCATATCTATCTGGCTTTATCTTCTCTTCCACCATACTTTCTTATTCGAGCCGAAAGTCACGCTGTCCGGTGTCAGCGGTAAATTCCTATCCGACCATTCGACAATCAATTCTGGATGTACTGCCGCTAAACTGTTACTCATATCAAAACCTCCACTTCCTCTGTGATTAAAGTATATGAAGTTTCGGCTTTTTCTTGTAGTTTGCGAATCTCAGTAAAAATAAAAAAGCCCATCAAGAAAAGATTTTTCTTCTCTCAAAGGGCTTGATAAATGGGAATTTTCAAATTAGTCTTTGCAAATAACCTTTGAACTTTCACCATCAATTACAATTCCCTGACGGTTGTTAATCGGGCATAGATTCAAATCCGAAAACTCAGTCATTATTTTCTCGGTAACTTTCTTAAATGGTGCTGTAAGATAATGCGGAAGAACATAGAAATCAATCAAATCAAGCCCTGCATCATCTTCTTGTGAGTAGTCCTCTGGCTTTTCATCCATTTGCTCGATATATTGGATGCTTGGAGCGCATATAATTGCGCCTGCCGACTCGCCGATCATCAATTTTCCATTTGCCAATTCCTTTTTCAGTAGCCCATCAGTTCCCGTTTTACGGAGCTGGTCCATAAGAAAGAAAGAATTTCCGCCGGTAAAATATATCACATCTGCTTCTTCAAAAACAGACTGTATCGTTGAATAAGCCTCCGTTGAAATATCAATTTCAGTTACGATTGCTCCCAACTTTTTGAATAATTTTCGAGCCGAGCCGACATAACCGGTGTAGCCTTCACGCAGTGAAGCTGTTGGAATAAATGCGACTTTCTTATTTTCAATTTCTTCCTTTATCAGACTTCCCACACTTGAAAAGTGCGAACATAAAAATAATTTCATCAATATTCTCCTTTATAAATTCTGATTTGTATTTCTGTTTGTTTTAAAAATGGGCAATCCCGATTGGGACTGCCCATTCATCTTGAAAATTATGCGATTTTTAAGGCTCTGCACCGTTTCGAGCACCATTTGGTGTAAATTTGGTGTATTTGTGTATTTTCAGAGCTTTTTCACAAATGAAGTACATCCCGTTTTGTA
>NZ_JBBNHG010000024.1:0-160987 GCF_040094675.1 Coprococcus hominis (ex Arizal et al. 2022) | reverse complement strand
GGATTGCTCTTTTTGTTTGCAAACTCCCTAAAATAAAGGTTTTAGAACAAAAAAGAGGTAGTCTTTTGACACTACCCTTGATTGAAAGAGAGGTATTCGTATGAACGCAAAGAAATTTTCTGACGCTATGAGCGAGCTTGATACAAAATATGTTGATGAAGCACTCAACTACAAAACGAAAATGAAAAAGCCTATATGGATAAAGTGGGGAATTATGGCAGCCTGTCTTTGCCTTATAATTTGCGTAGTTACAATTCCGCGTTTACTTAATGGCTCTAATCCCCCTATTTCTGGAGATTTGGCTCCTATGGTTTATGTAAATAACAAGTTGTATCAATATACGGATAGTCAACTCGATTTTACAGATAAAGAAAGCCAGTTCACTTATTTAGGGGAAATCGAAAGCAAAGTTAGCTCATCGCAAGAGCCAAAAGAGAATTTCCAAGCCAATGACGATATTGTAGGTGCTAAAGTATATCAATATGAAAATAATATTGTGGTTTTAATTGATGGTAAATATTTCTTATATAGTCATATGGAAGATGCTGAAAATGAAACGGTTGAATTTGAAGGACAGTTATTTAACAAATCGGACTTATCCGAAGAAACCCTTGAATGGCTTGAGTGGTATAATTCGATACCGCCAGAAAAACAACTTGCTGTCAATTCAATTCCAGCCGAGCTATATACTGATGACGGTGTTGGAACGGTTGACGCAGACCAAGAAAAATAATTTTGATTGACACCCACAAGGGACAGCCGAGATTGAGGATGGAAAGAAGAAAATCCGCCAGTTTGAGAACTTGGAAAAGAGGTTGCGTCAAAAGTTATCCAAAGAGGAACGAAGAACACGCAACAACCACCTGTATAATCAAGAGGGCACTTAACAGTGAAACTTATTTCTTGGAGATTTATGACGATATATACTATATAGCATTGAGTTAATTCTAAACGGATTTTGAATTTATTTACAAGGAGGTTTTATATGTCAATGAATATCAGCGGATTAGGCAATACCTATAATGGTATCAACACAAATAGTAAACAATATAAGGCTTTGAAAGAAAAAGGCTGGTTATCTGGTATTATGCAAAATGAAGCCATGATGTCAGCAGAAGAAAGATTGATATATGAAACATTCGGTGGAAGAGATACCATTATTAAGAATCTGATGAAGCAATTTGATTCGGATGGCGATTTACTGAATGCAAATGGAGTGGCGGGAATGGATGTTACCGGAAAAGGTACATCATGGCAGCAGCTCACGAGTGTATCCGAGGAATATCGTCAAAAGATGTTTGATAATGTGAAGAGGGAATTTATTAAGGAAAACGGTATTTCAAATGGTGATACAACTAAGCGTTCAGATATTTTTAAGGATTATCAGTTAAGCGTAAGTAAAGACAAACGTTTAAGTGGTACATGGACTTTAGAGCAATACGAAGGACAGTATAGAGCTGCTATGTATGCAGCAGTGAAATCGGCTAATCCAAATTGGAAGCCGGGACAAAAGTTTGATACAAGCATTCTTGATAACGTTACAAGAGAATCAGTGGAATCTACGCTTGTCAAAAATGGTAATAGGTTAGTTCGCAATTCTATTGATGTATCAGTATAGAATACAACATCTTTGGTGCTAGAGATACGGTCAAATAAGCTGCTCCATCATGGGAAAAGTATAAAATTAGGAGCTTTAGATAATATCACAAGGGAAAAGTTTTCAAAAACTTCTGGTAACTCTTTGAAATACATATCATATCAATAGATACGATAATATAAATTATGTTTGTATTTGTTGATAACAGGTTTATATCGGAAAAATTGTAAATTTATTTTCTATGTGAATTTTCATTTTTGTAGGGCTGGCATTAGACCAGCCCTTGATTTCATTATAATAGATAAAAAGATATTGAATATATATGCACGGTAAAAAGACGATTCTCAATAAATGAGATTGGGAAAAAGTAACCTTAGTGCTGTTGAAAAAATCACCATAGTTCTAATGAATCTTCTGCATCTACCCATATCTGCATTGTTTCATCAAGATATAATTTTGCATATTCAAGCGGTTTATCAATGGCAAGTGCGTTCAATGCACAGTCTGATCCGGGTGTGGTTTTTAAATCCTTTTCGGCTTCCCAACAGTCAATGCGGAGCATATAACCAGCAGAAGTATAAATATCAATGCTGTTTCTGTGTGGATTGTATTCTGCAAATATTGTTCTCATCGTATAGAATCTCCTTATCATTCAATCAGTCATTTGTTACAAAAATCAGAAGCATTTCAATCAGTTCACCATGTCACTTTTATTTTGTGTTATACTGTTTTATAGATTTTTCTTGCCCTTGTATTTGCCCTTATCAGAGTTCGTAAACGCTGACGGGACGATATAACACAAGGGAAACAATAAGGGAAAGCTCACCTGCGATAAATCCAGTGTTTTCAAGGGTTTGCAGAGAATTTAATAACAAAATATAACAGTTATTAAATTCCCTAAAACAGGTGAAATCTCAATCGGGATTTGTATTATTGAATAAAATGGAGATTTTGATATGAAAGACAAGGCAAACAAGGGTTATTGGCAACGACTTGCAAAAATATATGCACCTTTGATGGAGTCAGATAAGAAATTTTATAATGCAATCTGCGGATATATTAGAGATTATCTCAAATCTGATATGAATGTATTAGAATTAGCTTGTGGAACAGGGCAGCTATCTTTCCCATTGTCTGATTGTACTAATAGCTGGACGGCAACCGATTTTTCGGAAAATATGATTAAGCAAGCGAAAAGGAGAGGTACAACAGAAAAACTTAGTTTTTGCGTAGCCGATGCAACGGCACTTTCATATGAGAATGAAAATTTTGATTGTGTAGTAATTTCAAATGCACTGCACATTATGCCAGAGCCTGAAAAAGCAATGCAGGAAATTCGTAGAGTATTAAAAAAAGATGGTATTTTGTACGCACCAACCTTCTTATGGGCAGAGAAAAAATCAAGTGGTTTACGAAAGCGATTGATGTCTATTACAGGATTTAAAGCATATAAAGAATGGAACAAGGAAAATTTTTGTGAGTTTATTACGGATTATGGCTTTACAGTCGTCAAAGTGAATTTGGTGGATGGCGGTTTAGCTCCTGTTGGAGTTTTGATTGCGAAAAAAACTAATTATTAAATTCCAGTTTCTGTTGCTTAAATAATGGGAATATGGCGTAAAGCAAGGGACGCAACTTAAGGTTGCGTAAATGCAAAAGTAGGTTGGTGGAAGGAAAACATAAATTGAGCTATAATATTTCCTCATAAAGATGAGCCAGAGTATGTTTTATTGGAAATTGACAAAGTGACTTTTTGGGGAGAACACACAACAATACTTGGTTGGTATGAAACATTAGAAAATATTGAAAAAGAAATTAGAGAGATAGCGGGAGCCATTAACAATGGCGATGGTGCATATAGTCTTAAATATAATGCGGAGATAGAACTGGGTGGATTCTTTGGCTCGTCCAAGATAAAGAAATAAGAATGTTATTATGAAAAGCCGTATGCGAGAAAGTCGCACGTACGGTTTTGTGCGGGGCTAGTGTCGTGAGGCACTGGTCTACTCGACTGCGGAGGATGATTATGAGTAGCAAGGAAATTTTTATTATGGCAATAATATTGCTTGTTTCATCGCCAGCTTGGTTTTTAGCAGAACATACTGCGCTGGCTATTATATGGCTATGTGCCGGAGTTGCAGACTTAATCATTGCATTAGTAAAACGCAACAAAGAGAAGAAAAGTAAGTAAAATTCAGCTTGTTGAGAGATTGGAAAGAAGCGTAAGCTTTGAATTTTCCAAATTGTTTAATACATTTTTGAACTGAAAAACTTGATTGAAACCGTTGGTTGACAAATTTCCAAGCATAGGTGGTGGTAATGCAACCTAAAATATTGCTATGATTTTGTCAAGTCAAAAGGAAAGGAGAACTGACAATGAATATAGCAGACAGAATACAATATTTACGAAAACAAAAAGGATATTCGCAGGAGGAACTTGCTGATAAGGTTGGCGTATCAAGACAGGCAGTATCAAAATGGGAAAGTGAACAAACCACACCCGATTTAGAAAAAGTAATCGCTATGAGCGAACTTTTTGAAGTCACAACGGATTATATTCTTAAAGGAATAGAACCAGTATCAACAACGAATAGAAAGACTGTTAAGACGTTGTACTTAGGGTTTGTTTTAATATTTGCAACCATAGCAGGAATATGGTCTTTTGCTGCAAACCGATTTGATTATGATGAAATTATTATGATTATTTTAGCAGGCGGCGTAGTTGGTTTAGGAACGGCTCTAATTGTTCAGGTAATCGGCAGTATAGTTTCAAACAAGAAACAATAATAAAAGTGAAACTTTCAGTAATACGCTCTGTTGAAGTGTTGATTTTTCTACGATATACTCCTACAAAAAAAGGAGTGTTTCATTATGGGAAAGGAAATCTATAACATTATCAATGATATGGCAGAGGTATTGAATGCATCGCAGATGCAGAAACTACAGGAAGTGTTGGTTAATCGTTTGTCGGAAAATCGTGTGCCTGATTATTTACAAACTCGTAATGAGAAATTCCTGGATATGTTTCTAACGGCTAAACATTTAGAAGGCTGTTCGGATAAGACGATATGTTATTATAGGTGTAATATCCAGAGAATGTTGGAAACAGTAGATGTTCCGGTTATAAAAATATCTACAGAAATGCTACGAAAGTACCTGTTAGAGTATCAATCGATTAATAATTGTGGAAAGGTTACTATAGATAATGTTCGCAGGAGCCTTTCCACATTTTTTTCATGGTTAGAGGAGGAAGATTATATTATTAAAAGCCCGATGAAGAGAATCCATAAGGTAAAAACGGCGGTTGTGGTTAATCAAAACAATGTGAAGCTATCGCATCGAAAGTATATTTCATAGATTGATTTGTAACGCAAAAAGCGTTACAATAAAGAAAAATGGAGGTGTATTCTATGGGAAAAACAGCAACATTAAATTTGAGAGTAAATCCAGATGTAAAAGAAAATGCAGAAAGTGTACTAGAGCAATTAGGGATACCGATGGCTACTGCGATAGATATGTATTTAAAACAAATATCATTAGTAGGAGGAATTCCCTTTTCTGTTGTATTGCCAAAAGCAGCTAGTTCAGTAAATGCAGATATGATGTCTGTTACGCAGATTCATCAAAAGTTAGAAAAAGGATATGCAGATATAGAAAAAGGAAATGTTGAGGATGCAGCTAGTGCTTTTGCGGCATTTAGAGAGAGGCATTAATGAAGCAATATAAAGTAGAGATTACAGAAGAAGCTTTGCAGGATATGGAAGATATATACAATTATATTGCTATAGATTTGCTGGCTTCTGAAAATGCAATGGGACAATATGATCGTATTGCGGATGAAATACTTACATTAGACACTTTCCCGGAACGATTTAGGATTATGGATTCGGAGCCGGAAAAGAGAATGGAGTTGCGTAGAATGCTCGTTGATAATTATTCAGTGATTTACACAATTTGTGACGAAAGAGTAATTGTAACGGATGTTTTATACACGGCATCTGATATAGAAGCACGTTTGAGAGGCGAGATATAAAAGCTCGTGTTTATTTGAAGTTGAAGGAGGAACAAGTATGGAAGGCAAGATGACAAAAATTGAAAAAATAATGGCTATTTGTTCATTGTTAATCCTAATCACTGCGATTATTGTAAGAGGTGTTATAGGAGTTAATGATTCAGGAGTTTTAGTTATTCTCTCTTTTACAGGACTCCTTATGTGGTTAATTTTTCTGATATGTGCTTTTTTTCCATCAGACTGGAGGATGACTGAAAAACAAAAGGCTAAAATCATGAATCGAGTGGAATATCAAAATAAATATAGGAGAACTCTTATTATTATTGACACGATTTTAGCAGTAATTTTTGCTGTTATGATAATGACATTAGGATAGGTGAGAATTTCAGTTTGCAACTCAGTAATAACAAAAGCAGACCGTGTCCATGAGCACAGCAGTAGCTAGTTTTATTGCAGCCAAACGATTAGAAGGATATGGTTGCGGATGATGGTATGTTATATGAGACAACGAAAAAGTAGCAAATCGATGTAGAATGAAGAAAGGTACAAGGGCAGGGGTTATGAACATATGGACAATACTTGGAATCGGTCAGACAGACGATAAGGGTGCAATCAAGCAGGCGTATCGTGAGCGGTTAAAATCTGTGAATCCGGAGGAGGATGCAGATGGTTTCATGGAGCTTCGGAATGCCTATGAGGAGGCGATTGCAAGCTGTGAAAGGCAGGAGGCGTTGCCGGAGGATATGGATGACGAAGCTTCGGAAGGCTTACAGCCGCCGAGGACGGAGCTTACCGATAAATTAGAACAACTATACAACGATTATCCGAACCGTATCCGTGTGGATGCGTGGAGAGAGCTTTTTCGTGAGGATGCATTTGTATCGCTTGACACAGAGGCAGAAGCATTAGAGGAGCTGCTTGTATTCATGATGGGTCATTACCGGATGCCGGATGCGGTTTTTCGTGAGATTGTGGACCGGTTTGATATCGCCCTGCGCAAAGAAGATCTGCTGGTGAAATTCCCGGAGGATTATATTTCTTATATTCTTGGGGTAGCGGCGCGGAAACAGGACGGCTTTGCTTATGAATATCTGACCGGAGATTATACATATGCCGATGATTATATTGAGCAGTATATGAAGATTGAGCGGATGGACAAGCAAGACGAGCCGACACCAGAGAACCGGACAGCACTCCACAAGGAATTAGAACGACTGAAACAACTTCCTCTTACACATCCACATGGTGATGTGCTGGAGATCTATGTGCAGATGCGGGATACGCATTTGCAGGAAAAGGATGTGGAACAACCACTACCAAGGGCGGAAGCAGAGGCTGTATATGAGACACTTTTAAGCAGGATCGATGCGAAACTTGCGCGGTATCCGAAGGATGAGATGACGCAGTTTATCAAGAGTGAGATGCTGTACCGCCTGGAACGATATGAGGAGGCGAAGCAGGTCGCAGAGGAGATCCTTGCGGAGAATCCGGATTATGAAGACGCGCAGTATTGCTTAGGAGATATTTATTATGCGATGGGGGACCTGGAGAAAGCAAAGGATATCTTTGAGGAGCTGATGCACAACAATTATGGGGATATGGCGTACCTTACCCGGCTGCAGCAGGTAAATGAAGCAATCATTGACAAATGGAAGCAGGATGTGGCAGAGCATCCGGACGATCATCAGAAAAAGTTAGATCTGGCATGGTGCTATTATCAGAATCAGCGGGAGCCGGAAGCGTTGGAGGTGTTCGATACATTTGAACCGGAGGGCGATGAGATCTTCTTCTATTGTAATGCGAAGGGCAGATGTTATCTGGCAACCGGACAGACGGAGAAGGCACTGCCATTGTTCTTAAGATGGAAGAAGGCAATTGAGGATATACAGCCGGAAGAAGGCGGCTATACAGAGGAACAGAACAAGCGCAGAAAGCGGTATCCGTATGCACATACACTGATCGCAAGCTGTTACTATAACCTGAAAGAGTACGAGAAAGCGAAGGAATATATACAGCTTCCGGTCGAGACGGAGCATGAGGAGCAGATCACCGGACTGATCCTGAATCTCCGGATTCTCTATGAATTGCAGGAGTATGGCAACTGTATGAAGGCGTGCGATGCGATGTTAGAGCATATTGATTATGAATCTATGGTCTATGAGGATGAATACTGGGCGCATTGCTACCGGGCAAAATGCTGTTATATGTTAGATTACCTACAGGAATGTATCTATTCGGCGGAGAAGGCGATACGGATCTATCCATATGGTGTGGAGCCGTACATACAGGAGATACTGACCTTCCAGCAGGCAGAGCAGTACGAAGATGCCGAAAATGTAATGGCACAGTACCGGGAGTTCCGTCCGGAGAGCGATGCGATGGATTATTATGAGGCATTAAACCTTCGTGCACAGGAAAAATCAGAGGAAGCGTTGAAGCTTTTAGAGAAAGTAGAAGCAAATTATAAGGCGGATGAATCCGATCTGCCAAATTATGAAGATCTGTTGTTAGAGCTGGCAGATCTCTATGATGAAGCAAACCGAAATGAGGAGTCCATTGCGGTTTATAAGAAGGTTGCGTCTATCAATCCGAAAAATCCAGATGTGTTTGGATATCTGGGATATATGTATCGGAAGGTTCATGAGACGGATCTTGCAATCAAGGCGTACGAAGATCAGATCTGTGTACGACCGCATGCAGCATATTATACGAATCTTGGATTTATCTACTGGGAGCGGCGGGATTACGAGAAAGCGTTAGAGAATTTTGAACAATCACTGGCAATCGCGCCGGAGCGGTCAGACCGGGATATCCGTAGAAAGACAGAGGTCATCCGCTTTAAATCCCGTGTGCTGCTCTGCCTGAACCGGATTACAGAAGGGTGTCAGATTCTGTTGGATGCAATTCATAAATACGGAGATGACATGGATCCGCAGCTTCGTATCGAGGCAGGTCTCGCACTCACACGAGCAGACCGCTATCCGGAGGCAGAACAGCTGCTGGAAAGCTATGCAGAGGAAGGCACGGATGAAAGTCTGCGGTTTGACTGCGCGAGTCTTCTGATGGAGCTTGCCGGGGAAGAGGACGATACGCTGATGATGGATCAGATGTATCAGCTCGGTATAAAGTTAAAGCCGGATAATACAAGCATTTACAGCAAGTACGGCAGAGTGCTTATCATGAGTGGCAGATATGCGGATGCAGTCGATGCATACAAAAAGGCAGTCAACTTAAATAAAGAAACCAATTATTATGGGGAACTGTTGCAGGCACTCTATCTGCGGGATGGAGAGATCAAGTCCGAGTATGCAGAGTATTTAAGTAAAGCAGTGATACCGGAGGAAGACCGGAAGACACCGCTTGATTATATCAAGCTTGCAAGATACTGCCGGGTGATCGGTGATTATGCAGATGCGGAGAAATATTTGAAACAGGCGGTTTCGATGAAGGTTTGTTCAAGCTGTGGGTATCATGGCTGCGAGGAAGGTTATTATGAACTTGGAATCCTGTATGAGGTGATGGGAGAGCGGAAGATGGCCATTGAAGCCTATGAGAAAGCCATCGAGGCGCATGGACACTGTTATGTCTATGAGAAACGGCTGCAGGATCTGCTTGAAAATAGCTAAAAGATATGAATAATATAGCTTAAAGGTATCACGCACATGAAATTTGTACTTGTACATTTCGTGTGCGTGTGTTATTATTGCGACGAATTGAATTCATAATATACGGTGCCGTGGAGCTTTTTTTGTTTGAAAAGCAGACATGTGTTAAAAGGGAAGCAGGTGGAAGTCCTGCACGATCTCGTCACTGTAAGCCGGGAGTATACATTCGATATCGGAAGATAACCACTGGCCGCAAGGCTGGGAAGGGGAATGTGTATGAGGATCGGTAAGTCAGGAAACCTGCCGTGTATTGGTACAGGAAAAATTTCCAGATCACGAGTAATTGGTCGTACCGTTGTAGATTAAGTTCTATGGCCTGTTGCTCCGTCAGTTTGTGATTTCGCTGGCGGCTTTTTTTCTGTGCGTCTGAATTGATTCTTAACAAGTGACTGGATAAAAAACAAAAGGAAAGAGGTACAGAAAGAAAATGAAGAAATCGAAATTAAGCGTAGCACTTCTTACAGCATGCATGGCAGCAACTCTGCTTGCAGGATGTGGAGACAAGAAGACAGAGACAACTGAGGCAACCACAGAAGCAACCACAGAGGCTGCAACAGAAGCAGCAACAACCACAGAGGCAACGGTTGCAGACGCAACTGCATCTGAGGCAGATGCAGATGAAGATGAGAATTATGAGACAGGAGATGCATCATTGGATAATGTTCGTAATCAGGATGAAATTGGTGACAACGAGTTGCTTGTTGTAAGTTTTGGTACAAGCTTTAACGACAGCCGTCGTCTGACGATCGGTGCAATCGAGGATAAGCTTGATGAAGAATTCGGTAAAGATTATTCCGTCAGAAGAGGCTTTACAAGCCAGATCATCATTGATCATGTAAAGAGAAGAGATGGCATTGCCATTGATAATATGGCAGAAGCACTTGACCGTGCGGTTGATAACGGAGTCAAAAATCTTGTAATCCAGCCGACACATCTGATGAATGGTCTGGAATATACAGATGTTGTAAATGAAGTAGGCGATTATGCAGATGCGTTTGATCAGGTTGTAATCGGTGATCCGCTTCTTACAAGTGATGAGGACTTCGATGAGGTTGTGAAGGCTATCACAGATGCAACAGCTGAGTATGATGATGGTGAGACAGCCATCTGCTTCATGGGACATGGTACAGAGGCAGACAGCAACGAAGTATACCAGAAGATGCAGGATAAGCTGACAGACGCCGGCTTTGAGAACTATTTCGTAGGTACGGTTGAGGCAACTCCTTCTGTGGATGATGTACTTGCGAAGGTACAGGCAGGCGATTACAAGAAGGTTGTTCTTGAGCCTTTGATGATCGTAGCCGGTGACCATGCAAACAACGATATGGCTGGTGATGAGGAAGGTTCTTGGAAGACAACATTCGAGGATGCAGGTTATGATGTAACATGTCTCGTTCGTGGTCTTGGTGAGCTTCCGGCAATTCAGGATATCTTTGTAAAGCATGCACAGGCAGCTATTGACAAATTAAACAAATAATAGAATAAAAAACGCGAGGAATGAATCGTGAAGAAATGGAATGTAAGTCTTGCAGCAGGCGTGGTACTTGCCTGCCTGCTTGCAGGATGCGGAAAAAATGATACAACAACACAGGAGACAACTGCCGCGGCTACGACGGAAGCCGTGACAACAGAGCAGGCAACCGAAGCAGATGCACAGATTGCAACCGGTTCGGATCTGGCATCGGCAAGTGACGTGGTAGAGGATTGGATGGTTCCGATTCCGGCAGAGAATGTCGCAGATGGTGAATATGACATCGAGGTTGATTCAAGTTCTTCGATGTTCAACATTACTGCCTGCAAGCTCACGGTAGCAGACGGCAAGATGACCGCCGTTATGACGATGGGAGGAAAAGGCTATCGGTATCTGTATATGGGTACCGGCGAAGAGGCGGTTGCTGCAGATGAGTCAGAGTATATCCCATATGTAGAGGATGCAGATGGTGCGCATACATTTACAGTTCCTGTGGATGCGCTGGATGAGGGCATTGCTTGTGCCGCATTCAGCAACAAAAAAGAAAAATGGTATGAGCGGACGCTGGTATTCCGTTCCGATTCACTTCCGGCTGATGCCATAGATAATCCGTCGATGAAAACGGCAGAGGATTTAGGAATCGCCGATGGTGAATATACGGTTGAGGTAACCCTGTCCGGAGGCTCCGGCCGTGCAACGGTGGAAAGCCCGACGAAAATCAAGGTGGAAAATGGAATCGCGACTGCAACGATTATCATGAGTTCTTCAAACTATGATTATGTGATTGTCGGTGAGGAGAAGTATCTGCCGGTCAATACGGAAGGAAATTCTACATTTGAGATTCCGGTTACCGGATTTGACTACAATATGCCGATTTCAGCGGATACGACGGCGATGAGTACGCCACATGAGATCGACTATACATTATATTTTGATTCTAAAACAATAAAGTAAGGGTGTTGAATTTGAGACGAGGAAGAAGAATTCTTTTTTTACTCCTGTTCGCCCTGTTATGTACGTTCCCCTGTGCTTGTGCAACACAGGGGAATGTTGCATATACAGAGGATGCAGGAACAAAAGAAAAAGTGACAGATGCATCTGCATCGGATGCAGATATCCGCTGGGATAACTTGAAAATAGAAAATAGTATGGATTTAAGCTATGCGACACAGTTTTCCGTGGATTATTATACGGGAGGGTATAAACTTATTTCCGTTTCTGATATCGGTGATTACCTGCTTGTGCCGGATGGGAAGAATGTACCGGAGGGACTTCCTTCGGATATTACAGTGATTGATGGAACACCGAAGCACGCATATCTGGCTGCAACGTCCGGCATGGACTTCATTGTGAAGATTGGACGTCTTAACAACCTTTCCTTCTCAGGCACGAAGGAAGATGGCTGGTATATCCCGGAGGCAAAGCAGGCGATGCAGGCACAGACACTTGCCTACGCCGGCAAATACAATGCGCCGGATGTGGAGCAGATGCTTGCCGGGGATTGTGATCTTGCTATCGAGTCGACGATGATCCTGCACAATCCGGAGGTAAAAGAGCAGTTAGAGACTTGTGGAATCCCAGTGATCGTGGAACATTCAAGCTATGAGACAGATCCGCTTGGCAGGTTGGAATGGGTGAAATTCTATGGCGCGTTGTTCGATGCGGAGGATGCTGCAGAGCAGTTGTTTGCGTCAGAGACGGCGAAGACCGCAGACGTTTTGAACGAGGCACCGACCGGAAAGACCGTTGCATTTTTTTATGTGACGACAAACGGTGGTGTCAATGTACGTAAGTCCGGTGATTATGTATCGAAGATGATCGAACTCGCCGGAGGAACCTGTATTACCTTTGATGATTCGGACGAGGAAAATGCGCTTTCAACTATGACAATCCAGATGGAGACATTCTATGAGCAGGCGAAGGATGCAGACTATATCATATACAACAGCACAATTGACAGTGAGCTTACGAGCGTATCAGAGCTTTTGCAGAAGAACGCGCTATTTGCGGATTTTAAAGCCGTTAAGGAAGGGCATGTGTACGGAACCGGAAAAAATATGTTTCAGGAGACGACCGGATATGGTACGATGATCGCGGATATGCATGCGATATTTACCGGACAGGAGATAAAGAGCGATTATTTTTATAAGCTGACAGAGGAATAAGCGGAATCGTGAAATCGGTGCATGGAACATGTACTATATGAATTGTGAAATGGAATAAAGATGAAGACAAAAAAGACGCGAATCATAATTACATATATCGTATTATTTACGCTGCTGCTTGGTGCAATTCTGCTATCACTTTATATCGGCAGTGTATCGATCGCCCCGCGGCAGGTATTCTCCGTATTAACCGGACACGGAACCGATGCGAAAGCGATGCAGATTATTCTTTCCATCCGTCTGCCGCGTGTGCTTGCGGCAGCAATCTTAGGAGGTGCACTTGCGGTATCGGGATTTTTGCTGCAGACATTTTTTAGAAATCCGATTGCAGGTCCGTTTGTGCTCGGAATCTCTTCCGGGGCGAAGCTGGTTGTTGCACTTGCGATGATCGTAGGTGTCTCACATGGTATTACAATGAGTTCGTGGTTTATGATCGCGATGGCATTGATCGGATCGCTCCTTTCGATGCTTTTCGTATTGGCGGTATCAAAGAAGGTGCAGGAAATGTCTATGCTGGTTGTATGTGGCGTGATGATCGGTTATATCTGTTCGGCAATCACGGATATTGCTGTGACCTTTGCAGATGATTCGAATATCGTGAATCTGCATAACTGGTCGCTTGGAAGCTTCGCCGGAATATCCATGGCGCATGTAAAGATCATGACAATTGTTGTTGTAGTGGCGGTGGCTGGTTCTTTTCTGCTATCTAAGCCGATCGGGGCATATCAGATGGGAGAAAGCTATGCGCAAAATGTCGGTGTATCGATCCGCCCGCTTCGTGTGATGCTGATTTTATTATCCAGTTTATTATCCGCCTGTGTGACGGCATTTGCGGGACCAATCTCATTTGTCGGAATCGCGGTGCCGCATCTTGTAAAGAGTATGGTAAAAACGACAAAGCCAATCGTGATGATACCGGTCAGCTTTCTTGGCGGTGGTGTGTTCTGCGTGCTCTGTGATTTGCTGGCACGGACAATCTTTGCTCCGGTCGAGCTTTCCATCAGCTCTGTGACAGCGGTATTTTTAGCACCGGTTGTAATTTACATGATGGTGAAGGAGAGGGGGCGCAGACATGGCTATGCACAGTGATGATGATTATATGGTTACGGAAGAGGCGAGTGTAGGCTATCAGAAGCGGACGCTCATAGACCATGTGAATCTTCATGTGAAAAAAGGAGAGATTCTTACCCTGATCGGACCAAACGGCGTGGGCAAATCGACGATTCTGAAAAGTATCATCCGGCAGTTATCCCTGATTGCAGGAACAGTCAGCATTGATGGGAAAGAGTTGTCTTCTTATGCACCGAAGGAGCTGGCGAAGAAGATGGCAATCGTGATGACAGAGCGGATTCATCCGGAACGATATACCTGTTATGATGTCGTGGCGACCGGTCGGTATCCGTATACCGGGAAGATGGGGATGCTGCAAAAAGAAGATGAAGAAAAAATCGAAGAAGCGATGCGGCAGGTGCAGGTGGAAGCGCTTCGGGATCAGGATTTTGAGAGGATCAGCGATGGACAGCGCCAGCGTGTGATGCTGGCGAGAGCAATCTGCCAGGAGCCGGAGATTTTAGTGCTAGATGAACCAACCTCGTATCTGGATATCCGCTATAAGACGGATTTCCTGTGGCTGTTGCGGTCGCTTGCAAGAAAACGGCAGATGGCAGTTGTGATGTCCCTGCACGAGATTGATCTGGCACAGAAGATCTCAGATCAGGTTGTCTGTGTGAAGGAACATCGTGTCGATCGGGTCGGCACGCCGGAAGAGGTGATGACGACCGAATATATACAGGAACTCTATGCGATGCAGGATGGCGTCTATGATGCGGCGTATGGTAGTGTGGAATTTCCGAAGCCAACCGGGGATGTCCATACCTTTGTGATCGGTGGAGGTGGATACGGAATCCCGCTATACCGGAAACTGCAGCGGCAGGGTATCCCATGTGCAGCGGGGATTTTACCTGTGCATGACCGGGAGTATCCGGTTGCGAAGGCGCTCTGTGAGAAGGTACTGGAAATCCCGGCCTTTACAATGCCGGAGGATACGATGCTTGCGCAGGCAAAGGCATTGATCGATGCCTGTGAGACGGTATATTGTCCATGTATGGAGTTCGGTGTGTGCAATTCGTACAATCAGGAGCTGTATTTTTATGCAAAAAAGCAAAATAAGTTGAAAAATCTTTCAGAATAGACTTTGAAAGCCATCTCTAAAATGCTATAATAACATGAAGTGAGTTTAAAGGTGGAGGAACAGATGGGAGCATCATTAGAAGAAGAGATTAAGAAGAGAAGAACATTTGCGATCATATCCCACCCGGATGCCGGTAAGACGACTTTGACAGAGAAGTTTCTGCTCTATGGAGGTGCGATCAATACAGCCGGTTCGGTAAAGGGAAAAGCAAATTCCAAATACGCAGTTTCCGATTGGATGGAGATTGAGAAGGAGAGAGGTATTTCCGTTACCTCATCCGTGTTGCAGTTTAATTATGACGGATATTGTATCAATATTCTGGATACACCGGGACATCAGGATTTCTCGGAGGATACCTATCGTACTTTGATGGCGGCAGATTCCGCGGTCATGGTAATCGACGCATCAAAGGGTGTAGAGGCGCAGACAATCAAGCTGTTTAAGGTTTGTGTGATGCGCCATATTCCGATTTTTACATTTATCAACAAGATGGATCTTGAAGCAAGAGATTCGTTTGAGCTTTTGGATGAGATCGAGAATGTCCTTGGAATCCGGACATGTCCGATCAACTGGCCAATCGGTGCAGGAAAGCGTTTCAAGGGTGTTTATGACCGGGATACAAAGAAAGTATCGATGTTTCAGGCAGTGTCTGTTGGCGGTGCGAAGTCGGCGGCAGAGACAGATTACGATGTGACAGATCCGGCGCTAAAAGATGCTGTCGGCGATGAACTTTATGCACAGCTGATGGACGAGATCGAGCTTCTGGATGGTGCGAGCGATGAGTTTGATCAGGAGCTGGTGGACAAGGGTGAGTTATCTCCGGTGTTCTTCGGTTCCGCACTGACGACATTCGGTGTGCAGACATTTCTGGAGCATTTCCTGAAGATGACACAGAGTCCACTTCCACGTATGTCGGATGCAGGTCTGATTGACCCAATCACAGAACCATTCTCCGGTTTTGTGTTCAAGATTCAGGCGAACATGAACAAGGCACATCACGATCGTATCGCGTTTATGCGGATCAGCTCCGGTAAGTTCGATGCGACCAAGGAAGTCTATCATGTGCAGAGTGGCAGAAAGCTTCGCTTATCCCAGCCACAGCAGATCATGGCACAGGATCGTAAGGTTATTGATGAGGCGTATGCCGGTGATGTCATCGGTGTATTCGATCCGGGTATTTTCTCTATCGGAGATACGTTATGTACGCCGGGAAAGAAATTCCAGTACGAGGGAATCCCGACCTTTGCACCGGAACATTTCTGCAGACTGGTTCACTTGGATTCGATGAAACGTAAGCAGTTTATCAAGGGTGTTACACAGATTGCACAGGAAGGTGCGATCCAGATGTTCCAGGATTATACACTTGGAATGTCCGAGATTATTGTCGGTGTGGTTGGTGTGCTGCAGTTTGACGTATTAAAATACAGACTGGAAAATGAATATGGATGTGACATCCGCTTAGAGCCGCTTCCATATAATTATATCCGATGGGTAAAGGATCCTTCCACAGATCTGAATAAGCTGTCGAGAATCAGCGACTGCAAGAAGGTGAAGGATATGAAGGACAATCCGCTTTTGCTGTTTGCAAATGAATGGTCTATCCGCCTGATGCTGGAGCATAACGAGGGACTGGAATTAGAAGAATTCCGCAAGAACTAGAGAATCAATGAATTGTGAATCCGGGGTTTAAAGTTGTATCAATATTGGGAGAAGCGTTGATATAAAAGGAGAAGGTAACATGATTTTAATTGACACACAAAAAGAGGAATTTACAAAGTTAAAAGACATTCGTATCTTCGAGAAGCTGGATAATGAGCAGCGCTATAATGGTGATCTGCTTGTCATCGGACTTGGCGGCATGGGTAGTCAGGTTGTCTGCGATATGAAGGGGATGCTGATGGGAGAGATTACACCGGACGATAACATCCAATATCTGATGGTGGATTCCGATATCCCGGCCATGGAGAATATGATTGAGGCAAGCCGGGATGGTATCGGTCTGAATGCAACGGAGATTATCAGTATCTATCGCCCGAATCTGGAAAATCTTCTGGTAAGAGGCATCAAGGAGAATCCGGTGCATCCGAATCTTGCGAATTGGATGCGTGAGGACTTCCCACAGATCAACATTGATACGGATGGAGCCAAGGGCAACCGTCAGATTGGACGATTGATGTTTTCAAATGCATACGAGGATATGCGTGTTTTGCTGTTTGATAAGCTTGAGGAGGCACATACCCGTTCGAAGTCAGGCAAGCTCGATATCATTATCGTGTCGGGCGTCGCTGGCGGTACAAGTGGTGGTATCCTGACAGATCTTACCTATAATATCCGAGCCTACATCCGTTCTAAGAAGTGGAATGATGTGCGTGTGGGTGCCTGCCTGCTGATGCCAGATGTGCTTTACAGCAAGCGTGAGATCGTATCCAATCCGGATCTGCTTGCAAACTTAAATGCAAATGGCTATGCAACCTTGAAGGAAGTCGATTATTATATGCGGCTTACAAGTAAGGACAAGGATGAACGCTATATATTTGAGAGCACGACACACAAGCTTACAATCCGTGAGAATATATTTGATGCCTGTCTGCTGATATCCGGCAAGAAGGACGAGCAGGGCTATATTCCAGATGGCGTAATATATAGTGATGTGGCATATTTCCTGACGAAGCTCGCTTCTGTCAAGCATGTCGGACAGGGTGGCGATGGCGAGAAGGGAAAATTGCTGCGTGATGTATTCTTTGACGGAGAAGACCGCGGCTATTATAAGATTATCAACGAATCCGATTATAAGATCCCAATCAAACAGATTGAGAATATCTGTGAGTATGAGATTTTTGTAGAGGCGTATAAAAAGCTGCATGAGCTTGCAGAGGATGATCCGCAGGCGAAGGAGTCAAGACAGAAGGTGTTTGGTGAACTTGATGCTTTTCTGACCGGACAACCGGGGGATGAGATCAAGCTTTCAGTAAATGGAATCATCCCAATCAGGCAGTTCGAGAAACCGGTTTATAAAATGATCAAGAAAAATCAGGATGGCCTGCGCGAGAATATGGGACGCCAGCTTGCTTCCATGAAAGACCGCATTCCGATTATGATCAAGTCTTTGAAGAATCACGTACTTGATACGTTAAATGCGGAACTCGAGTGGTTTATGCAGAAGAAAGGCCCGTATGCGGTGATGGATATTATTGGCTGCGGTGGTATCGGAAGTAGCGAGAAAGACCGTGGCATGATTGCAGATATCGAACGGCTTTCCGGACTCATGAAACAGTACCAGCCAACCGGTGAATACAGTCGTATTATTGAGTCGATCAAGGACATTGTAGCGAAACGATTCTTCACATTCCCATCGGCGAAGCGTGAGACAGAGAACGGATATTATGATGCATGTGTCAAAGAATGTCTGACTCTGCAGCGGAATATGCTGATCGAAGGTATGAGTGATCAGGATATGTTTGGAGATATTACCCGGTTCCTGCGGGCGAAGGCAGAGCGACTCGAAGAGCTGTATGCACAGTTTAACGAGGATCTGAAGAATGCGGTGGAGGATCTCGCAGCAAATGGAAAGCGGATTACCGGATTCCTGTTAAAGGATGCAAAGCAGCAGGAGTACCTGCCGTCTGATTACATCACACAGGATCGTGTCGATGAGTTGTACAAGGGTATCGTAAAGCTGCTCGCGGACAATGAATCAAACATTGATAATGGACGTATCGTACCTGTAAAACAGGAGATGGAGCGGGTATATAAGAACATTCTGATCGGTGTCGGTATGTATGCACCAGAGAAGATGATCTCCGTTGCATTTGCAGATAAGCGTCCGACATTGGCAGAGCTTAACATGATGTTTGTGTCTCCGACAAATGAGACGCGTGCAGAGATCATGGATCGGGCTGCAAAGGCATTTGTCGAAGGTGCCAGTGAGAAGACAGCGAAGAAGAAGCTGTGTATCTTAAAGCCTGGATTTAAGGTAAATATCACGAATCATAAGTATATTTCCCTTCCGGCGATCATGCCGTTCTTCAGTGAGGCGGTAACGAAGCTTCTGACAGCACCACCGTATAAGGAAGACCGTAACAATATCTCTCTGAATACCGGTGATGTGGCAATTTCCGTAGACGATATGTACATCGGAGTTCCGCTTTCGATGATGGCTTGTATCGACGATATGCGGAAGGCATATGAGGTAGTTCCGGACAGTTATCTTGGATTACATATTGATGAAGTGAATAAAGATATGAAGACGGAGTTTCCGGGTGTTGCATAAGAAAAAAGATGCTGCAAGAAATTGCAGCATCTTTTTTCTTTATTCTATTGATGATTTCTTCGGAAAATATTTTTTGCAGGTTATCACGAACAGGATGATTGCAAGTGCGGTTGCAAGGTAATCCGTGACCGGTTGTGCCAATGCAAGCAGTCTGGCGGAATCCGTTGTTGCGTTGATGATAAACAAGATTGGTAAGTATAAAAGTCCCTGCCGGCTGATCGACAAAATCAGGGAAGGAAGTGCGGCACCTGTGGACTGGATTGCGTTGATAAATACAAATAACTGTCCAAGGATCGGACCGGATAAAATGTAAATACGGGAAAACTGAAATCCAAAATCGTAAGCATCGGCATCCTCCAGAAAAGCACTGACCAATCCGTCTGCACCAAAGTAACAGACACAGGTCATGATTGCACTTAACACGAATGCAAGTAAAATGGAAAATTTCAATACAGCAAAATACCGTTTCCGGTTTCCGGCACCGAAGCAGTAGCCAAGCAACGGCTGGATTCCGGTTCCAAGTCCGATCAACAGCATGACAACGATCATGTTAACCTTCATGGCGACACCGAGTCCGGCAACTGCCATGTCTCCATAGTGAGCCATCAGATTATTGATGAAGATATTGCTGACACTCATAAGCACGCTGTTCAGTGATGCCGGGATACCAATGGCAAATACGGAACCCGCAATTTTGTCTCCGGCTTTGTAATCCTGTAATCGAATCGATAACTGTGATTTTTTTGACAGAAGATGCGATACATAAAAGACCGCGGATAAAATATTTCCGATGACGGTTGCAATCGCGGCACCGGCAACATTCCAGCCGAGAAGCAAGATCATGACCGGATCTAAGATTACGTTTGCCATATTTCCGATGATCATACCGGACATTGCGGTTTTTGCGCGCCCCTCGGAACGGATGATGTTACTGAATGCATTGCTTAATATCAGAAATGGAATTCCGATGGCGACGATCCGGAGATACTGCGTTGCATAGTCTATTGTATCCTGACTTGCACCGATTGCTTTGCAGACAGGTTCTGCAAAAATTACAGTTAAGATCATGGATATAATTCCTACAGCCAGCCCGGTCCAGAAGCAGAACGCGGAGGCATGCTTTGCGCGTTCTTCCTGACCTTCCCCAAGCATACGGGAGATAAAGGACGTTCCGCCGATACCGAATAACATACCGACGGCCATAAATAACAGGAAAGCTGGGGTTGCGACCGACACAGCAGCAACCATCAGTGCATTTTTTGTCTGTCCAATAAAAAATGTATCAGCGAGATTATAGATCAGAACCATAATCATGCTGATGATCGAAGGGATGACATTGCTTAACACGGCTTTTGGAACCGGAGCATCCCTGAAAATTTCAGTTGTATTCTGTTGCATAATCGTTCTCCTTATTGTTTGTAATCATTTTAATATACAAATATATATGCTAACATATGAATAAGTGAGATTCAATGAAAAGATCGGATTTGTGCACTTTTTTTCGTGCAAAGTAAAAAAGAAGTGCATTTGTTATGAAAATGTACTATAATATAAAAGACTGTGAATAACTATAGGTCAGAAAGGCAATGAAATGGCAAAGAAATTTTATGCTGTGAAAAGAGGTGTTCGACCGGGAGTATATGAAACATGGTCTGCCTGCGAACCGCTTGTGAAAGGGTTTCCGGGAGCGATATACAAGAGCTTTCCGACGAGACAGGAGGCGGAGGCATTTGTAGGCGGAGAATGTGTGACGGAAGAATCAAAGCATACCGATGAGAATATCGTATATGCGTTTGTGGATGGTTCTTACAACAGTGCCACACAGGTGTATGGGTATGGTGGATTTTTGATGGATCATGGCGAGAGGTATGTTCTGCAGGGACATGGCGATGATCCGGAGATGGCATCCATGCGCAACGTAGCAGGTGAGATACTGGGCGCGATGGCGGCAGTGAAGCTTGCAGTGGAAAAAGGATTACCAGAATTGGCGATTTATTATGATTATCTTGGAATCGAGATGTGGGCAACCGGAGGTTGGAAGCGGAACAAGACTGGAACGATTGCATATTATGACTATATGCAGCAGGTGCGGGACAAGCTCCGTGTCACATTTATAAAGGTAAAAGGGCATTCCGGTGTGGAAGGCAACGAGGAGGCAGACCGCCTTGCGAAAGAGGCAGTCGGCATCACCGGATAGCGTACGCGAGAAATTAAATTTAAGATAAAGAAAAGTGGAGATGAAAGATGAAATTTCAGGTGAGTAATTTATTTCGGAAGAAAGAAGAACCAGTGGAAAATAATGCGGTAGAGACAGCAGAAGCACAGGTGGCAGGGGAAGCACCAAAGGCAGAACCAGCCACAGAGCAGACGGCAGCTGCCGCAGAGGAAGAAGTGACAGTTTGTCCAAAATGTAAGCAGGAATTCAAGAAGTCTGCAATCAAGGACAACTACAATGTATGTATTGCATGCGGATACCATTATGTGGTTTCTGCAGAGAAGCGGGTACGCCTGTTGGTAGATCCGGGTACATTCAAGCCACTTCGCTGTAAGGTTGCATTCTCCAATCCATTGGATATGCCGGAGTACGAGGAGAAGATCGAACGCCTGCAGGAAAAAACAGGGCTCGAAGAGGCTGTCTATACCGGCGTTGGCAAGATCGACGGAAACGAGGCAGTCATTGCAGTCATGAGCAGCAAGTTCCTGATGGGAAGTATGGGTATGGCTGTTGGTGAGAAGGTTACAAATGCAGTGGAATATGCAGACAAGAAACATCTTCCACTTATTATATTTACCGCAAGTGGCGGTGCGCGTATGCAGGAGGGTATTTTATCTCTGATGCAGATGGCGAAGACAAGTGCAGCGATTGAGAAGTTCAGTGAGCATGGTGGATTGTACATTTCCTACTTGACACATCCGACAACCGGTGGTGTTACCGCCAGCTTCGCAACATTAGGCGATATTACACTGGCAGAGCCGGATGCTTTGATCGGATTTGCAGGACCGCGTGTAATCGAGCAGACAATCGGACAGAAGCTTCCAGATGGATTCCAGCGTTCGGAGTTCCAGATGGCACATGGCTTTGTCGATCAGATTGTGCCGAGAGATAAGATGCGGGAAGTCATCTCCCATATTTTACGTTTACATGCGAAGAAAGGAAGATAATCATGATTAAAGAGATAGATGAGAGAATTGCGGAAATCGATAAAGAGATTGAAGAGATCATGGCGAGTGATCTGGTAGATGAGGCAAAGGTATATGTCCTGAAGCGGGAACGTCATGACCTGATACATATGTGTAAGAATCTGAACAGCCATGATAAGGTATATCTGGCTCGTCACAAGAAGCGTCCGAAGATCACAGAGTATGTCGATGCGATCTTTGACGATTTCTTTGAGCAAAAAGGGGACGCGCTTGGTAAGGAGGATGCAAGTATCTATGGAGGTATTGCAACCTATCATGGAATCCCTGTGACGGTGATCGGACACCGTAAGGGAAACGATCTGGCAGAGAATCTGAAATGTAATTTCGGTATGCCGGGACCGGAGGGTTACCGGAAAGCACTGCGTCTGATGAAGCAGGCAGAGAAGTTCGGCAGACCGATCATTACATTTATTGATACACCGGGTGCATATCCGGGATTGGAAGCAGAGAACAACGGACAGGGTAGTGCCATCGCGGTAAACCTTGCGAAGATGAGTGCTTTGAAGGTGCCTGTAATCGCCGTTGTAACTGGAGAGGGAAGCTCCGGCGGTGCACTTGCCATCGGCGTGGCAAACAGTGTGCTGATGCTTGAGAATGCCGTGTATTCCATCCTTTCACCAGAGGGCTATGCGTCCATTCTGTGGAAGGATTCTTCGCGGAGCGAGGAAGCAGCGGAGATGATGAAACTGACTGCACAGGATCTGAAGGAGTTCGGTGTGATCGATGATATCATTCCTGAGCCAATCGGCGGTGCACATCTGAATCATAAGGTTGTATTTAAGGCAACTGACCGCGCGATCAAGAAGGAGCTTGACAAATACATCAAGATGAACCCGGATGAAGTTGCAAAGCATCGTTATAAGAAATTCAGAACGATCGATAATAAATACCTGCATGTGATCTAAGATGGCTGTGCAGGAAGAGAGTGACAGAGAGTAAGAGGAAAGATAAGATGAAAGAGGGCTTACATATTGTAGGTATGGGGCATTATGCTCCGGAACACGTAGTGACAAATGATGATTTAAGCAAGATTGTAGACACAAATGACGAGTGGATCTCCAGCCGTACCGGTATTCGCAGAAGACATTTTATTACAGAAGAGAAGAATCAGGATATGGCGATTGCCGCAGCGAAGATGGCAATCGAGGATGCAGGCATCGACAAAACTGAGATCGGCGTTGTGATCGTAGCAACGATCCGCCCGGATCATATGACACCATCGGTCGCATGTATGGTTCAGAAAGAATTGGAGCTTCCACAGGATATTCCTTGTTTCGATATCAATGCAGCCTGCTCCGGATTCATGTATGGTGTACAGATCGCAAGAGGCATGCTGTTACAGAGCGACAAGAAATATGGCGTGGTTATCGGTAGTGAGACATTGTCCAAGATTCTGGATATGAATGACAGAAGTACCTGTATCCTGTTTGGTGATGGTGCAGGTGCCGCAGTCGTAGAGCTTTCTGATACACACCGCTATTTCAGCATCCTTGGTGCAAAGGGCGATGATGTTGTACTGGAATGTAGCAACGAAGATCTGCAGCCACGTCACGTCAGCATGCTTGGCAGTGAAGTGTTCAAGTTTGCGGTAAGTACTGTTCCGAAGACAGTTATGCAGCTTCTGGAGAAGGCTGGTGTGACAGCCGATGATATTGATCTGTATGTCTGCCATCAGGCAAATAAGCGTATCATTGAGTCCGTGGCAAAGAAATGTAAACAGAGCATGGACAAGTTCTATATCAATCTGGATGAGTATGGAAATACAAGTTCTGCAAGTATTCCAATCGCACTTTCTGAGATGAACCAGAAGGGCATGATCAAACCGGGCATGAAGCTTATTTGTGTAGGATTCGGCGGCGGTCTGACATGGGGCGGCGCATATCTGGAATTCTGATAAATTTGTATCAGATCAATTATTGAAGCTACTGTGTTTATGAGTAGCATAATTATGAAATAGAAATTTGGGCATAGTGTGAGGAGGATAAAGATGAGATTAAATGAATTCCTTGGAATCAAGTATCCGATTATTCAGGGTGGAATGGCGAATATCGCACTTGGCGAGTTTGCAGCCGCTGTCAGCAATGCCGGTGGACTGGGACTGATCGCATCCGGCGGATTTGACGCAGAGCGTATCCGTGAGGAGATCAAGAAGTGCCGTGCTTTGACCGATAAGCCATTTGGTGTAAACCTGATGCTGATGAATCCGGATGTCGACAATATCGCAAAGATGTTGGTGGAAGAGAGGGTTGATGTAATCACAACCGGAGCCGGAAGCCCGGAGAAATATGTGGCTGACTGGAAGGCAGTTGGCACAAAGGTTATCCCGGTTGTCAGTGGTGTTGCTCTCGCAAAGCGTATGGAGCGTATGGGTGTGGATGCCCTGATCGCAGAAGGCGGCGAGAGTGGCGGACATGTCGGTGAGATGACAACGATGACACTTGTACCGATGGTTGTCGATGCAGTTAATATCCCGGTTATCGCAGCCGGTGGTATCGCAGACGGCAGAGGGATGGTTGCAGCATTTGCACTTGGCGCAATCGGCGTACAGATCGGAACGGTATTACTTGCCAGTGAAGAATGTCCGATCCATATCAATTATAAAGAAGCAGTCATCAAGGCGAAGGATAACGGTACAGCAGTGACTGGCAGATCCAGTGGTGCTCCGGTGCGGGTAATCAAAAACCAGATGGCACGTGAGTATCTGAAGATGGAAGGCAAGGGTGTTCCAAGAGAAGAGTTAGAGCAGCTTACACTTGGTTCTCTCCGCAAGGCTGTCTTAGATGGCGATACAAAGAACGGTTCTCTGATGGCTGGTCAGGTCTGTGGTCTTGTAAAGGAGATCAAGCCGGTGGCAGAGATCTTGAAGGGCTTGTATGAGGATTCCCTTGCAGAGCTTGCAAAGCTGAACAGTGAGGGCATTTAGATAAGATAAGGCACGCGAATGCGTGACGGCATAAATTGATAGAATAATCATAGATAAGCAGGAGGAAATTATGAAGATCGGTTTTTTATACGCTGGACAGGGTGCACAGCATGTCGGAATGGGAAAAGATCTCTATGAGGCATATCCAGAGTTCCGCGAGGTATTTGACAATGTAAAGCTTGATTTTGACGTGAAGGAATGTTGTTTCGATGGTCCAATCGAGAAGCTTGGACAGACAAGATACACACAGCCATGTATGGTTGCCTTTGCGGTTGGTGTGACAAAGATTCTTGCAGCAAAGGGCATCGTACCGGAGATCGCAGCCGGACTTTCGCTCGGTGAGTATTCCGCACTCTATGCGGCAGGTGTATTCGAGGAGCAGCAGGTCATCGACCTTGTTGCATACCGTGGTAAATCCATGGAAGAGGCAGTGACAGGCAGAGACACTGGTATGATCGCAGTTATGAATCTTGACCGTGAGACGATCAAGGCATGCTGTAAGCAGGCAGAGGAAGAATTTGCAGACAGCGAGTTCCATATCGCAGAGGTTGCAAATTATAATACACCAGTTCAGGTGACTGTATCTGGTGATACACCGGTTATCACAAGAGCCGGAGAGCTGATGATGGAGAAGGGCGCAAGAAGAATCGTGCCTGTTGCAGTCAGCGGACCATTCCATACATCTCTGATGAAGCCGGCTGGTGACAAGCTTGCAGAGCGTTTCAAGACCGAGCATTTCGGTGAGATGAAGTTCCCTGTTCTGTTCAATGCAACCGGTAAGGAGCTTGCAGCAGATAAGACAATTCCTCAGATGCTTGAGACACAGGTACAGAGCAGCGTATATTTTGAAGATTCTATCAAGTACATGATCGAGCAGGGCGTTGATACCTTTATCGAGGTTGGTCCGGGTAAGACACTTTCCGGATTCGTAAAGAAGATCGACCGCAGCTTTGCTACTTATTCAGTAGAAGATATCGATTCATTAAATATATTATTAGAAGCACTTGGAAAGTAAATTTGGAGGGAATCTATGACATTAGAGAATAAAACAGCCATTGTCACAGGCGGAAGCCGTGGAATCGGTCGTGCAATCTGTGTTGCGCTTGCAGAGGCAGGTGCCAATGTCGTAACCTGTTATGCACATGGCGCAGCTGGTGCCGAAGAGACAGTAAAGCTGTGTGAGGCATATGGTGTGAAGGCATCCGCCATTCGGGCAGATGTTGCAAAAAATGAAGATGTACAGGCACTCGTGACAAAGGTAAAGGAAGAGTACGGAAGCATTGATATTCTTGTCAACAATGCAGGTATCACGAAGGATAACCTGATGCTGAAGATGACGGAGGAAGATTTCGAGCAGGTCATTGACACGAACTTAAAGGGTGCATTTCTGTGTATCAAGCATGTATCAAAGATCATGCTCAAGCAGAAGCGTGGACACATTATCAACATCAGCAGCGTGGTCGGTGTTCGTGGAAATGCCGGACAGGTCAATTATGCATCCAGCAAGGCAGGCTTGATCGGTATGACAAAGTCTGTTGCGAAGGAAATCGGTTCCCGTGGCATTACCGTGAATGCGGTGGCACCGGGATTTATTGAGACAGATATGACAGCAAAGCTGCCTGAGGCTGTTGTGGAAGAGAACTTAAAGAGTATTCCGATGAAGAAGCTTGGCAAGGTCGAAGATGTTGCAAATCTTGTCCGTTTTCTGGCAAGTGATGATGCAAGTTATATTACCGGTCAGGTCATCTGTGTAGATGGCGGTATGGCAATGTAGGAGGGAAAAAATGAGCAGAAGAGTTGTGATTACAGGTTTAGGAACTGTAAACCCTTTGGGAAATAACGTAGAGACAACATGGGATAATGTAAAAAAAGGTGTCTGCGGAATTGATGAGATTACAAGAATTGATACGACGAACCATGCAGTGAAGCTTGCCGGAGAGGTAAAGAATCTGGATGTAACAGCCGTAATCGACAAGAAGGATGCCAGACGTATGGACCGCTACGCACAGTATGCAGTTGTTGCAGCTGACGAGGCATTTAAGCAGAGTGGACTGGATATGGAGAAGGAAGATGCGGAACGCTGTGGAGTCATCTTCTCCAGCGGTATCGGCGGCATGGAAGTCACAGAGAAGAACTATCAGACTGGCGAGAGACGTGGTTTTGACAAGATCTCCCCATTCTATATTCCGATGACAATCGCAAACATGGGTGCCGGAAATATCGCAATCCGTTTTGGATTTAAAGGTATCTGTACCTGCGTTGTAACGGCCTGTGCATCCGGCAATAATGCAGTTGGTGACAGCTTCCATTATATTCGTGATGGATATGCAGATGTCATGATCTGTGGTGGTTCTGAGGCAGCAATCACGGATATGGCAATCGGTGGATTTACAGCGATGCAGGCATTGAATACAACAACGGATAAGAATCGTGCTTCGATTCCATTTGATAAGGAGCGTGCCGGTTTCGTCATGGGTGAAGGTGCCGGTGCACTTGTATTAGAAGAGTATGAGCATGCGAAGGCGCGAGGTGCGGAAATCCTCGGCGAGGTTGTAGGATACGGTGCAACCTGTGATGCATACCATATCACAGCCCCATGTCCGGATGGAGCAGGTGGAGCAGCCTGTATGGCAATGGCAGTGAAGGATGCCGGTATCAAGCCGGAGCAGGTTGGTTATATCAACGCACATGGTACATCCACACACTTAAATGATGCAGGCGAGACAATGGCGATCAAGACAACATTTGGTGAGCATGCATACAAGCTGATGGTTAGCTCTACAAAGTCTATGACCGGACATCTGCTCGGTGGTAGTGGTGCCGTAGAAGCTGTAATCACAGCACTTGCATTGCATGATGGATTTATTCCTGCAACGATCAACTATCAGGTGCCAGATGAAGAGTGTGATCTGGATATCGTTCCAAATGAAGGAAGAAATGTACAGGTAGAGTATGCGCTTTCCAACTCCCTTGGATTTGGTGGACACAACGCAAGTATTCTGCTGAAGAAGTTTGAAGCGTAGATTGCAGGACGAAGGAGAAGAAGATGGAATTAAATTCAAATCAGATACAGGAGATTTTGCCACATCGTTATCCGTTTCAGTTAGTTGACCGAATCACAGATTTTGAACCTGGCAAATGGGCGAAGGGTGTGAAATGTGTATCCGTGAATGAGATGCAGTTTCTGGGACATTTTCCAACACAGCATGTCATGCCGGGCGTACTCGTGATCGAGGCGCTCGCACAGGTTGGTGCGATTGCAATTTTGTCCGAGGAAGAGCACAAAGGAAAGACTGCATTTTTCGGTGGCATCAAGAATGCGAGATTCAAGAAGCAGATCACGCCGGGCGATGTGATTGAGATGGAATGCGAGATCACAGACCAGAAGGGACCAATCGGTTCTGGAAAGGCTGTCGCAAAGGTAGATGGAAAAGTTGCTGTAACGGCAGAACTTACATTTGTCGTAGGCGCATAAATCGTGTATAATAATAGGGCTGTCATTGACAGCTCTATTTTTTGAGGAGTTAAACAAATAGATGGATGAGAAGAAATTAACCAATCGAAGCCTTGCTCCGGTGCTTTCTATTGCAGGTTCGGATAGCTCCGGTGGTGCGGGCATACAGGCAGATCTGAAGACGATGCTCGCGAATGACTGCTATGGTATGTCAGCCATTACAGCTCTAACTGCACAAAACACGATGGGAGTTACCGGTATTATGGATGTGACACCGGAATTTCTGCGGAAGCAGATTGACGCAGTGTTTTTGGATATTCCGCCAAAAGCTGTGAAGATTGGCATGGTATCCGATAAAGCCTTGATAAATACAATCGCGGAAGCACTTGAAGACTGGCATGCGGAAAATATAGTTGTGGATCCGGTGATGGTTGCGACAAGCGGGAGCCGGTTGTTAAAGGAAGATGCGATTTCCTGTCTGACAGAGATGCTTCTTCCACTTGCGACACTGATCACGCCGAATATCCCGGAGGCAGAGCTGCTTACCGGAATGACGATTCAGTCCAAAACGGATATGGAACAGGCGGGAAGATGCCTGTATGACAGATTTCATTCCCAGGTGCTGATTAAGGGCGGACATGCGATTGAGGATGCCAGCGATGTATTGGTTGGAACCGAAGTGATCTGGTTCCACGGTTCCCGTATCGACAATCCGAATACACATGGTACCGGATGTACTTTATCCTCTGCGATTGCGTGTGGACTGGCAAAAGGATATTCGGTTGCGCAGAGTATCAGCTATGCCAAAAGTTATCTTAGTGGCGCACTTTCGTCAGGTCTTGATCTCGGCAGAGGGAGTGGGCCAATCGACCATGGATGGCAGATACAGGAAAACGTCAGATCTTTATAACGATTTTTACGGGAAAATGGCGTGAGAGTAAAAGAGAAAAGTCAGGTAAAAATCTGGAGATTAAACAGAAAATGAAGATAAATAAAGAACAGTTACAGGTCTATGCTGTAACAGATAGAAAATCAGTAAATAAGAAACGATACGCAACCCTGATAGATGCGGTGGAAGCGGCAATTAAGGGTGGTGCGACGATCGTGCAGCTGCGGGAAAAAGAGCTTTCCGAAGGTGCATTTCTTGCAGAGGCAAAGGAAATCAAAAAGCTGACGGGAAGATATGGCATACCGCTTATCATCAACGATAATGTGGCACTGGCAAAAGCCTGTCACGCAGATGGCGTACACTTAGGACAGGGCGACATGCAGGTGGAAGAAGCGCGTGCTATCCTTGGGGATGCAGCGATCATCGGTGTATCCGCCCACAATGTAGAGGAAGCTCTGCTTGCGGAAAAACAGGGTGCTGATTACCTTGGTTCCGGATCTGCCTTTGTGACGACGACCAAGCAGGATGTAACAGCACTCCCTCTGAAGACGCTGCGGGAGATTTGCCATGCTGTGCAGATTCCGGTTGTGGCAATCGGGGGTGTCAGTGCGGAGAATATCAATCAGTTAGTTGGTTGCGATGTGGCAGGTGTCGCGGTGGTATCTGCGATCTTTGCGCAGGACGAAATTGAGACAGCCACGAAGAAGCTTACGGCTCAGGTGAAGGATATGCTTGCAAAGACAGAAACGTTTGATGCATTATATCAGAAACTGATGCCACTCTTACAGGGTAAAAAGGGCGTGCTTTTCGATATGGATGGAACACTGATTGACAGTATGCCGATGTGGCGGACACTGGATGTGGAATATATCGGCAGGTACGGCATCCATCCGGACATGGAGTTTCACCATCAGGTGGCGACGATGACACTCATTCAGGCGGCGAACTTCATCAAAGAACAGTTTGACATCCCGAAGACTTCGGAGGAGATCTTCAATGATTTCCAGAATATGGTGATCGAGGAATACCGGAATACGATTCCGCTGAAGCCATATGCCCGCGAGCTTGTAAAGTGGATGAAACGGGATGGCTATAAGGTGGCGGTTGCAACGGCAAACGAGATTCATTTAAGTGAGATGGTACTAGAACGGACCGGGCTTATGGCGGATGTTGATACGATCGTCAGCTGTACGATGGCGGGGGCGAGCAAGGAATCATCGGCCGTATATGAGCTTGCCTGTGCGAATATGCGGATTACTCCAGTGGAATGTGTGATTTTTGAAGACAGCTTACGTGCGATGTATACAGCGAAGAAAGCCGGATTTGTGACGGTTGCGGTTTATGATGATGTGGCAAAGGACAGCTGGGAAGAGATCTGCCGGATTACAGACGAACAGGTGGTGCTTGAATAATGGAGAAAAAGAAAAAAACAGAGATACAGACAAGCTGCGATACATGTGCGTATCTGATCTATGATGAGGAATATGAGGAATACGTCTGTGACGTGAGTATGGACGAGGATGAGATCGCCCGGTTGTACGGGGACAGCCATTATAGTTGTCCGTATTATAAGAACGGCGATGAGTATCGGGTTGTAAGGCATCAGATGTAGGAAAGGAAAAACAGATGAAGAAAAATATAGTATTGATCGGTATGCCGGGAAGTGGAAAAAGCACGATCGGCGTATTGCTCGCAAAGGCAATCAATTATCAGTTTATCGACGGTGATCTGCTGATCCAGCGACAAGAAAAAAAGACATTGGTCGATATTATCAACGAGAAGGGTATCGATGCATTTCTTGCGATTGAGAATCAGGTGCTCCGGGAGATCAACACGGAAGCATCCGTGATTGCGACTGGCGGCAGTGCGATTTTCTCGGAAGAAGCGATGAAGCATTTAGGCGAACAGGGACTGATCGTGTATCTCGATGTAAGCTGTGAGGAGATTATCCGTCGCGTGAATAATATCTCGACGCGTGGTATCGCAATGAAGCCTGGAAAGACATTAGCAGATTTGTACGAGGAGCGCAAACCATATTATGAGAAATATGCGCAGCTCACGATTCCATGTGATGGGAAGACGATGGAGCAGTGCGTACAGGCGATTGCGCTTGCGGTAGACAACCCGGTGCGGATGTGCTAAAATAAGGTTGTATTTTTGATAAATGAAAGCAAAAAAATGATAAAGGAGTTGTGCTTTTATGAAGTTACGTAAGAAATTCAACAAAGTAACGGCATGGATACTGACGTGTATTTTGTTCTTCACGATGGCATTTTCGATTACATCGGAAGCATATGGAGAAGGCTATACACATGCAAAGCAGTTTAAAAACTGTCATATTTATAATGGTATTGATGTATCTACCTGGAACAAACAGATTGACTGGAATGCAGTTAAAGCCTCCGGGATTGATTTTGCATTTATCAAGGTCGGCGGACGAGGCTGGGGTTCAGCAGGAACCTTATACCATGATTCCCGTGCACTGGAGAACCTGAAAGGTGCGAAGGCGGCAGGCATCAAGATAGGAGTTTATTTCTTCTCGCAGGCAATCACAGAGAAGGAAGCCGCAGAGGAAGCACAGTATACGATCAACTATCTTCATACATATGGCATCTCAATCGATCTTCCGATTGCGATGGACTTTGAGTATGCCAGTGATTCTCCGACCGGAGGCAGACTGAGAACGGCGAACCTGACAAGGGAACAGGCGACGAATGTCTGTCTGGCATTCTGCAGCTACGTGGCAACAAGAGGCTATACACCAATGGTGTATGCAAACAAGTCAATGCTTACCAACGATATGAATGCATCTACGATCGCCAGCAGATATCCAATCTGGCTGGCACAGTATAAATCAACTGCGACTTATACAGGTGCATATTCATACTGGCAGTATACAAACTCCGGAATGGTTCCAGGCATTGAAGGCCGCGTTGATATGAACTTCTATTATTCGACAGATGGAAGTTTTTCTTCGAAGATCAACATTCCGGTACCAACCGGGGAGACTGCTCCAGCGGATGCAAAAATCGTCTATGCAACACATATTCAGACATATGGCTGGGAAAAAGAGGAAACGTATGATGGTGGTATCAGTGGTACGGTTGGACAGGCAAAACGGCTTGAGGCAATCAAGATTCGGAACAATACCGGCATCGAGGGAAGCGTTGAGTATCAGGTACATTGCCAGTCATTCGGATGGATGGACTGGACGATGGATGGCGATATTGCAGGTCTGACAGGGCTTGCAAAGCGATTAGAGGCAATTCGGATTCGGTTGACGGGACAGCTGGCAGAGCAATACGATGTCTATTACCGTGTGCAGTGCCAGACCTATGGCTGGTTAGACTGGGCGAAGAACGGACAGACTGCAGGTTCGCCGGATTCCGCTTATATTCGATCCAGATTAAGCTTGTTGAAAAAGGCGGCATGGCACCGGGCAACACTTCAAAGGTGTATGTGTCTCCGTTGATTGGATATAACACACATGTACAGACATACGGCTGGACCGGTACCGTTTTTGATGGTACGACAGGCGGTACAACCGGACATGCAAAACGTTTGGAATCAATTTCTATCACGAACTTGACAGAGACGTCTGGAAATGTCGTATATCGTGTGCATGGACAGACCTATGGCTGGCAGGGCTGGCGTCAGAATGGCGCGCAGGCAGGCTCGATTGGACAGGCAAAGCGTCTGGAGGCAATCCAGATTAAGTTGACCGGAGCACTGGCAGAGAAATATGATGTATATTACCGGGTACATTGCCAGACATACGGCTGGATGGGCTGGGCGAAAAATGGCGATCCGGCAGGTACAACCGGACATGCAAAGCGTTTAGAGGCAATCCAGATCGTATTGAGAGCGAAAGGAACTGGTGCACCGAGTGCATCCAGTCAGCCGGCGTATGTCGGTGGTGCAGTGCCACAGTAATTACATAAAATTAGAAAAACAGGAAATACTACTCCGAAAAAGGAGTAGTATTTTTTATGCTTGAAAATTATGTACGAACCGACCTTGCCTTGGAGTTAAAGGAAGATATCTCCGAGAAAAATGATATTGCTGGTGTCCGGGTGGAAACCTATGAGGATTCTGAATACGGACTGACCAAGACACACATCCGTGTGCTCGATCAGACAGGGGCAGAGATCCTCGGAAAACCGATCGGAAATTATATAACTTTGGAGAGTTCAAAGCTTTGTTCGGAGGATGAGAATATCCATATGCCATTTGTACTGGCGCTGCACGATGTCTTAAAAGAATTGCTTCATGGGGCAGACCATATTCTGGTGATTGGTCTTGGAAACCGAAATATCACGCCGGATGCACTTGGACCAAGTGTTGTCGATCATCTCTATATCACAAGACATCTACTTCGGGAAGGTGTTGTGAAACATTCTATGGAAATCTCTGCACTCTGCCCTGGTGTTATGGCGCAGACTGGAATTGAGACGAGTACGATCATACAATCCCTGTGCAGGGAGATCAATCCTGATGTTGTGATTTGTATCGATGCACTTGCAGCGAGAGAGGCGGAACGGTTAAATACGACAATACAGGTGTGCGATACTGGAATTACACCGGGGGCTGGTGTTGGAAACCGCAGATTATCATTGAATGAAGAGACGCTGGGGGTTCCCGTGATTGCGGTTGGTGTACCGACTGTGATTTCAATGCCAGCAATGATCAGTCATGCGATGGAGGGACTGTTGGAAAAATTACCGGTATCGGTCCTTCGGCAATATGAGAAAGAAATTGTTGAATTTATCCAGACGCCGACGGTATCCTCCATGTTTGTAACACCGAAAAATATTGATGAGCTGATCGGTCGTGTCAGCTTTACAATCTCAGAGGCAATCAACCGTTTTCTAACATAATACCGGTGGCTCTGCATATATTTAAGGTATGGAGAGAAATTGGGTGAAAATTATATTGACGTGTCTGGTATGTGCATTATGTCTGGGTGTACTGGTACGGCTGGATGTTACAATGCTATCCGGTCAGGCACAGGCGTTCTTCCAAGAGACTGTGGCGCCTGTCCTGCATGTGGATACGACCGGTTCGAAGCTTCGGAATCTGTTTGTTCCGGTGCTTGCGGATTCGGAGGTGGATACGACCGGAAACCGGTGGGATAAGGTCGCCGTTTCGACCGGCATGGATACCGAGACGGCTTTTTCGTGTGAGACCGGAAGCGAAGAAACGGAAACGACGACCGAAGCGGTGACAGTCGCTTCCGATGGAGATGCGGAGACTGCAGAAACTATGGTGCAACCGCTTTCCATCCCAGCGGGTATTACATATTCGATGGAACAGTTAAATAATTATGATTTCCTGGTCGGAAACTGTTATACAATCGATAGTTCTACGAATGTTACCGCGGAGGAGCTGGCTGCGGATACGCTGTTATCAAAAGATCTGCATATTGATCCCGCTTCGGGGGAGTATAAAGTCCTGATTTATCATACACATGGCAGTGAAACGTTTGCGGACAGCCGTCCGGGTGTGATCGAGGATACTGTGATCGGACTGGGGGATGAGCTTACACGCATTCTGGAGGAGGATTATGGCATTCCGGTTTATCATGACCGTACTGTCTATGATGTGGTGGATGGAGTAGAGGATCGAAGCCTGGCGTATGATTATGCAAGTGATGGTATAGATGCGATCCTGCAGCAGTATCCGTCGATTGAGGTGGTATTGGATATTCATCGGGATGGCGTCCGGGAGGATGTGCGGCTTGTACGGGACATCGATGGTGTGCCGACTGCGCAGATCATGTTTTTAAATGGCATGAGCCGGACAAATGAGAATGGGGAGATTGATTATCTGTACAATCCATACCGGCAGGAGAATCTGGCATTCAGTCTGCAGATGCATCTGGCAGGAAAAGAATTGTATGGGGATCTGATGCGTCGCATCTATGTGCGGGGGTACTGTTTTAACTTAAATAAAATGCCGCGTTCATCCCTGATTGAAGTTGGGGCACAGACCAATACGGTTGCTGAGGCGAAAAACGCAATGGTGCCACTTGGCGCAATTCTCTATAAAGTGCTGATTGCACAAGAGTAGGAAAGTGTGGTATACTTTTGACAACTAAGAGCGTACTGATATACGCGGGTCATCATGCGTTTTGTGGTGACAGGAAATCGGAAATTATGAGGTTGTAAAAGTATATGGCACATTTGGATAAAAGTAAAATACGAAATTTCTGTATCATTGCACATATCGATCATGGCAAATCAACATTGGCGGACCGGATCATTGAGAAGACCGGACTACTCACAAGCCGTGAGATGCAGAATCAGGTGTTAGACAATATGGATCTTGAGCGGGAGCGAGGCATTACGATCAAGGCACAGGCTGTGCGTATTGTCTACAAGGCAGAGGATGGAGAGGAATATATCTTCAATCTGATCGACACGCCGGGACATGTGGATTTTAACTATGAGGTATCCCGGAGTCTGGCAGCCTGTGAGGGTGCAATCCTGATCGTCGATGCGGCGCAGGGAATTGAAGCACAGACACTGGCAAACTGTTATCTGGCAGTAGATCATAATCTGGAGATCATGCCGGTCATCAATAAAATTGACCTGCCATCCGCAGATCCGGATCGTGTTGTAGCGGAGATTGAGGATGTGATCGGAATCGAGGCACACGATGCTCCTCGGATCTCCGCAAAAAATGGTACGAATATTGAGGAAGTATTGGAACAGATCGTGACAAAGATACCAGCACCACAGGGCGATGCAGATGCACCACTCAAGGCACTGATTTTTGACAGCTTATATGATGCCTATAAGGGCGTTATCATTTTCTGCCGTGTGTTTGACGGTACAGTGAAAAAAGGAACGAATATCCGTATGATGGCAACCGAAGCAGAGGCAGAGGTTGTACAGGTCGGAATTTTCGGAGCTGGACAGTTTATCCCATGCGATGAACTTTCAGCCGGTATGGTTGGATACATTACTGCCAGTCTGAAGAATGTAAAGGATACGACGGTTGGTGATACCGTCACGGATGCGGACAACCCATGTGCAGAGGCGTTGCCAGGTTATAAGAAAGTAAATCCGATGGTTTACTGTGGATTGTATCCGGCGGATGGTGCGAAATATCCGGATTTGAGAGATGCTTTGGAGAAGTTGCAGTTAAACGATGCATCGTTAAGCTATGAGCCGGAGACTTCCATTGCACTCGGCTTTGGTTTCCGTTGTGGATTCCTTGGTTTGCTTCATTTGGAGATCATTCAGGAGCGTTTAGAGCGCGAATACAATCTGGATCTGGTGACAACAGCACCGGGCGTTATCTACCGTGTGCATAAGACAGACGGTGAGGTAATGGAGCTGACGAATCCATCAAACCTGCCGGACCCTTCGACGATCGAATATATGGAGGAGCCATTTGTCAGTGCGGAGATCATGGTGACAACAGAATATGTCGGTGCGATCATGCAGCTTTGTCAGGAACGCCGTGGTGTCTACAAGAGCATGGAATATATGGAGACGACACGTGCGCTCTTAAAATACGATCTGCCACTGAATGAGATCATCTACGATTTCTTTGATGCGTTAAAGTCCAGATCGCGCGGATATGCATCATTTGACTATGAGATGAAGGGCTATGTCCGTTCCGATCTTGTCAAGCTGGATATCCTGATCAATAAAGAAGAAGTCGATGCACTTTCCTTTATCCTGCACAAGGATACTGCTTATGAGCGTGGCAGAAAGATGTGTGAGAAGTTAAAAGAGGAGATTCCAAGACAGCTCTTCGAGATTCCAATTCAGGCAGCCATCGGTTCCAAGGTTATTGCCAGAGAGACGGTCAAGGCGATGCGTAAAGATGTGCTTGCAAAATGCTACGGTGGAGATATTTCGCGTAAGAGAAAGCTCTTGGAGAAGCAGAAGGAAGGAAAGAAGCGTATGCGTCAGGTCGGAAACGTAGAGATTCCACAGAAGGCGTTTATGAGTGTACTGAAGTTAGATGAGGAGTAGGAAAAACGAATGAAAAAATATGTGAGCTTATATGTTCATATACCGTTTTGCGTCGTAAAATGCAAATACTGTGATTTCCTGTCGTTTGATGGGGAAAGCTATGGAACGATGCTTCGCTATGTTGATTGCCTGTGTCAGGAGATCAAGATGTATGCGCCAATCGTTGCAGACTACGGGGTGCGCAGTATCTTTATCGGGGGTGGAACACCATCCCTGTTAGATGAATCCCTGATCACAAATATCATGGCATTTATCCGCCGGTATTTCCATGTGGAGAAGAATGCTGAGGTGACGATCGAGGCGAACCCGGGGACGTTGCGCCATCAGAAGTTAAATGGCTATAAGGCGGCAGGTATTAACCGGATCAGCATCGGGTTACAGTCTTGCGATGATGATATGTTAAAGAAACTGGGAAGAATTCATAATTTTGACCAGTTTGTGGCAAGCTACAATGCAGCGAGACGCGCGGGATTCCAGAATATTAACATTGATATTATGTCCGGGCTTCCGGGGCAGACGATTCATACCTATGTCGATACGTTGTCCCGTGTAATTGAGTTTGGACCAGAGCATATATCTGCATATTCCTTGAGTATCGAGGAGGGTACGCCGTTTGCAAAAGATCCGCAGATCTTAAGTGAACTGCCACCGGAGATGGTGGATCGCCGGATGTATGAGATTACGAAACAGCTTCTGGCGGCACACGGTTATGACCGTTACGAATTTTCCAATTATGCAAAGCCGGGATATGAGTGCAAGCATAACATGGTTTACTGGACGGGCGGCGAGTATATCGGCTTTGGTATTGGCGCATCCTCGTATTTCCAGGGGAAACGGTTCAACAACATGCGTGATATCTTCAAATATATTGAGCTGATGGAAAACCTGTCTGACAAGTTTGTAGAGGCAGATAATATGGAGCTTCTGTATAACGATACGACGCGGACATTGCGTGAGAATGTGACGAATATCTACATAGATGCACGGATGGAGGAATTCATGTTCCTTGGTCTGCGGATGACCTGTGGCGTGAGCCGGGAGGACTTCAAGGAACGATTCAATAAAGATATCTATGAGGTATATGGAAGCGTCCTGAATAAATATATCGGAGAAGGCTTCATGGCAAGCGAAGGTGACCGGATCTATCTGACAGATGCCGGGATAGATGTCAGCAATGTGATTCTGGCAGATTTCCTGCTGGATTCTTAATTGAATCGGGAAGAGGAGAGAATCATTTTTCCTTTGGAAGTTTCATTTGCATAGCAATAAAAAAGAAACGATTTTCAATTTGAAAACCGTTTCTTTTTTGTTGCTTTATTTGTTATCGTTTTCTTCCATGTTCTTTCTTGCCGTTGCAAGCATCAGCTTGATACGGTTTACCTGATTGACTTCAGAAGCACCCGGATCATAGTCGATTGCGACGATGTTGGCATCCGGATATGCATGACGCAGGGATTTGATAACACCCTTACCGACAATGTGGTTTGGAAGACAGGCAAATGGCTGGCAGCATACAATGTTGCTGGCACCACTCTTTATAAGCTCAATCATCTCACCGGTCAGAAACCAGCCTTCACCGGTCTGGTTACCGATGGATACAATCGGGCGGGCATATTCTGCCAAGGTCTTAATATGTACAGGTGGATGGAACCGCTTACTCTTCTTTAAGGCACTGACTACCGGGTGGCGCAGAGCTTCGAGTGCAGCGATACCGAGGTTACCGTTTCTTGCAGATTTCTTCGTCTTGCCAAGATATTCGTATTTGTAATTGTTGTTGTAGAAGCAGTACTGGAAGAAGTCCAGCAGATCCGGCATAACCGCTTCGGCTCCTTCTGCCTCCAGAAGCTCTACCAAGTGGTTGTTGGCAGATGGGAGGAACTTAACAAGAATCTCGCCAACGATACCAACACGTGGCTTCTTTATATTTTCATTCAAAGGCACGTTGTCGAAGTCTTTGACGATATCATGTACCAGTTTACTGAATCCGCGACCGCCATTTTCCATGCAACGGATGGCTGCATGTTCCCATTTGCGGTGCAGCTTATTGACAGATCCCTTTACCTTCTCGTATGGACGAGTCTGGTAGACAACGCGCATGAACAGATCTCCGATTGCGAGCGCCTGCATCGCGCATTTGACCGTCTTCATATTCCATACGAAACCGGAGTTATTCTCAAAGCCCTGTACGGAGAGGGCAATCACCGGAATCTGTGGGTAGCCGGCCTTTGCAAGTGCACGACGGATAAAGCCAACGTAGTTTGTTGCACGGCAGCCACCGCCGGTCTGTGTCATAATAAGTGCCAGTTTATTGATGTCATATTTGCCGGATGTGATGGCATGCATCATCTGACCTACAACGATCAAAGAAGGATAGCAGGCATCGTTGTTTACATATTTTAAGCCGGTATCAATGACTTCTTTTGTTGCATCCGGAAGAATCTCAATATTTAATCCCATATGGCGCATCGCCGGAGCCAATACATTGAAATGAATTGGGGAGAGCTGTGGTACCAATACAGTATAATCCTTCATATCTGTTGTGAATTCTACACGGTTATAATTACTTGGCATCGGGCATGGTGTAAAATTATGCTTTCTTCTGACATTGACTGCACTGATCAGCGAACGGATACGGATACGTGCCGCACCTAAGTTGCTGACTTCATCAATCTTTAATACGGTATAGATCTTACCGGAGTTTGTCAGGATATCGTTGACACAGTCGGTCGTAACGGCATCCAGACCACAGCCGAAGGAATTTAACTGGATCAGCTCCAGATTCCTGCTTGATTTGACGTAGTTTGCAGCCTTGTACAGACGGGAGTGGTACATCCACTGATCGGATACGATCAAAGGACGCTCTACTTTGCCAAGATGTGCAACAGAGTCTTCTGTTAAAACAGCGATATCATACGAGTTAATAAGCTCCGGAAGTCCGTGGTTGATCTCCGGATCCAGATGGTATGGACGACCGGCAAGCACGATACCGAGTTTATCGGTCTTCTCCAGATAAGCGATCGTCTCTTCACCCTTTTTCTGAATGTCCGCTTTGACTGCATCTGCCTCTGCATAAGCAGCCTCAACCGCTTCGTTTATTTCTTCCTTTGTGACGTTTGTATATTTCGAGAATTCACGCAGCAGACGATCCTTTAGTGCATCTTTATTATCAAGTGCAAGGAACGGACGGATGTAGGTGACATCCGGTGCGGAAACCTCTTCCATGTTGTTCTTGATATTCTCTGCGTAGCTTGTGACAATCGGGCAGTTGTAGTGGTTGTTTGCATCCGGTGTCTCGTTACGCTCGTAAGGAATACAAGGATAGAAAATTGTCTTGATTCCCTGCTTCAACAGCCACATAACATGACCATGCGAGATCTTTGCTGGATAACATTCCGACTCACTTGGGATAGACTCGATACCAAGGGTATAGATGTCTCTCGATGATTTCGGAGAGAGCAGTACCCGGTAGCCGAGCTTGGTCAGAAATGTAAACCAGAACGGATAGTTCTCATACATATTCAGGACACGTGGAATACCGATGATGCCACGGTACGCTTCGCTTTCGGTCAGTGGCTCGTAGGAGAACAAACGATTAAATTTGTATTCAAATAAGTTCGGCATGTTGTGCTGGTTTTTCTTTAAACCAAGACCGCGTTCACAACGGTTACCCGTGATGAACTGTCTTCCGCCTGTGAAACGGTTGATTGTAAGGAGACAGTTGTTCGTACATCCCTTACAACGCGCCATCTTCGTCTCGTAGGTGAGTGCTTCCATTGCTTCCTTGGAGAGCATGGTCGTCTGGTCACCTTCCTCGTAACGGTCTCTCGCAATCAGGGCTGCACCGAAGGCTCCCATGATACCGGCGATGTCCGGACGGATTGCTTCCCTGCCGGAGATAAGCTCGAAGCTTCGAAGAACCGCATCGTTATAGAAGGTTCCGCCCTGTACGACGATATTTTTGCCAAGTGACTTCGGATCGGTCAGCTTGATTACCTTCAAAAGGGCGTTCTTAATAACGGAATAAGCAAGACCTGCAGAGATATCTGCGACGCTTGCGCCTTCCTTCTGTGCCTGTTTTACTTTGGAATTCATAAATACAGTACAACGGCTTCCGAGATCAATCGGGCTTTCGGCAAAAAGCGCGATTTTCGCGAAATCCTTCACATCATAATTTAATGACTTGGCAAATGTCTCGATGAAAGAGCCACAGCCGGAGGAACATGCTTCGTTCAGCATGACATTGTCGACGACTTCATTCTTGATCTTAATACATTTCATATCCTGACCACCAATATCTAAGATACAGTCTACGTCCGGATCAAAGAATGCAGCGGCAGTGTAGTGGGCGATTGTTTCTACCTCACCATAGTCGAGCATGAGAGCAGACTTAATTAAGGCTTCTCCATATCCGGTAGAGCAGCCGGCTACAATCTCCACGCCATCCGGGAGTTTTGTATAGATATCTTTCATGGCACGCAGGGTTGTCCGAAGAGGACTACCATCGTTGCTGCTGTAAAAATCATAGAGCAGACTGCCATCCTCGGCAACCAGTGCGACTTTTGTTGTTGTGGAACCGGCGTCGACACCGAGGAAACATTTCCCCTTGTAGGTGGCAAGGTCGGAACGTAATACTTTATTTTTCTCCTGCTTTTTGATGAAAGCGTCGTAGTCTTCCTGCGATGCAAACAGCGGTGGAAGACGGTCTACATCCACAGCAATCTTAAGGTCGGCTGTGAGCTTTCCGCTGATCTCATCCAATGTATAGTGTGTCTCTTCCTTTGCCTGAAGTGCTGCACCGACAGCCGCGAACAGATGCGAATGTCCCGGTGCGATAATATGCTCCGGCGTCAGGTTCAGTGTCCGCACGAACGCTTCCTTGAGCTGGTCGAGGAAGTGGAGAGGACCACCTAAAAATGCAACATTTCCCTTGATTGGCTTACCACAGGCAAGACCACTGATCGTCTGGTTGACAACCGCCTGGAAGATAGATGCTGCAAGGTTTGGCTTCGTTGCACCTTCGTTGATGAGTGGCTGGATATCAGTCTTTGCGAATACACCACAACGTGCTGCAATCGGGTAGATTGTGTCATAGTCCTTCGCGTATGTATTCAGTCCGGAAGCGTCTGTCTGGAGCAGGGATGCCATCTGGTCGATAAAGGAACCGGTACCGCCGGCACATACACCGTTCATACGCTGTTCCACACCGTTTGTAAAATAGATGATCTTGGCATCCTCGCCGCCAAGCTCGATCGCAACATCCGTCTGTGGAGCATAGTCAGTCAGAGCTTCTGATACACAGACAACCTCCTGCTCAAACGGAATCCCGATGACCTGTGCCAATGCAAGTCCACCGGAACCGGTGATCGTAGGAGCAACTTCAACATTTCCAAGCTCCTTGCTGGCATGTTCTACAAGCTCCTTTAATGTCTCTTTGATATTTGCAAAGTGACGCTTGTATTCCGAAAATAATATGTTATGTTCTTCGTCAATCACAGCAACCTTGACTGTGGTCGAACCAATATCGATTCCTAATCTCTTCATTTAATAATTACCTCTTTTACTATTTCCCATTTCATATTTCTGTATTTTTCGACATCTGACATTATATAGGAAAGAATCATGAATTTCAACAGAAAAATTGTGAACATTTTCTTCCTATTAAGAATAAAATAATCAGAAATGAGTATGGAGATATGCGCTATGGAGCATGAATGCAAGGGAACCGTACACAAAGTCGTTGCCGGAGATACGCTGTACAAATTATCAAAAATGTATGGTGTCCGCCTGATTGATATCCTGAAAGAGAATCCATATGTCAATGTCTATAATCTGCAGCCAGGAGATGAAATCTGTATTCCGACAGAGGTGTATGAGGAAGAAGAGAGGCGTTATTATACGGCGAAGGTTGGAGAGACACTAGGAAGCTTAGTCGGGGAATTTGATACGGATATTGCGGATCTGATGCAGTATAACCGGGAGCTTTACGATCTGCGGGTGCCACTTGGAACAATCATCCGGATTCCGCCGGAGAAAGAAAAACAGTCATAGAAACAGATTGGTGAAAATGGGATAGAAGTGTATGAGAAAAGTGATTGCCACAGACGGAGAATCCGCGCGTGGCGATTGCTTTTTTTATGTATATAGGGTATAATATCGAATTGATATGCAAAGTGAAAGTGAGGAAAATTTAATTTGAGTTTTTTTGTGAAGTTAGAGAAAAAATTTGGTAAATTTGCAATTCGAAATCTCCCGATCAAGATCGCAGTTGTGATGGCAATCTCATATATATTATGGGCGTTTGTACCATCATTTGCATACAAGCTTGTTTTTTCCCCGTATGCGATTATGGAACAGCACCAGTTCTGGAGGCTATTCACATGGGTATTTTCACCACCGGGAGATCTGGATTTTGTTGGGATACTGATGATCTTTATTTTGGTTCTGTTTGGACAGCAGATTGAACAGGCAATGGGAACGTTTATGTTTAATCTGTATATATTGGGGGCATGGTTCTGGAATACAGTGATTATGCTTGGTATCAGTATCTATTACTATGCGTCCGGTTCCATTCTTGGAATGATGGATGTGGGAATTCTGGCAATGTATTTCTTTGACTATGGGTTGTTTTTGGCATTTGCACTGATGTATTCGGATGCGCGTGTGCTGTTTATGTTCTTCATTCCGATCCGCGCGGTCTGGATTGCGGTCATTGATATGGGGCTGATGGCATTTGAGTTTATGCGGACAACCGCGTTGAACCGTGGTTCCATCATTGCGTATCTGGTGAATTTCTTCATCTTTTACCTGATCATGGGACGGGGTGTTGGCATGCGGAGCTCGAACAGCAAGGCGGCAGCGAAACGAAGGAAACGGGATTACGACCGTCGTGTGGAGAATCTGTCCCGCCAGGTAAATGGGGAGGCAGACCGGCGTCACAAGGCACAGCAGATGGGATATCCATCGAACATCACGAAGCACAAATGTGCAATCTGTGGAAGAACGGAGCGGGATGGCGATGATCTGGAGTTTCGGTTCTGCTCAAAATGTAACGGAAATTATGAGTATTGTAACGAACATTTATTTACGCATGAGCATGTGAAATAGGAGACTGATATAATGATAGCAACATGTAAGAAATTAGTGACAGATATACAGAGAGACAAAGACTTAGACAAGAAACTTCCAGAATATGCAGAACTGCTTGGAAGACAGTATAACTGCTATGCGACTGTAAAAGGAAGCATGAATTATTACACGATGAAGGAAGTCTGTGATGAGCAGGATGACAAGAACACGGATGTCTGCAAATATTTTGCACTTCTGACAGGCTTGTTAGACCGTCATCTGGTTAAGCGCGAGGCAGTGGACGAAGATTCTATGGAAGCAATCGCACAGCTTCGTAGCAATGTAGAATATAAGATGCATATTCTGACCGCTTACACGGATGCATATGAGATTTATGAGTATGTGTTAAACCGTGTGGAGGCTGCCGTGCGTGATGAAGTGGCACCGGTTGATGCAAAAGGGCTTTCTGAGAAGATGTTTGCCTATGTATTTGCAGAGAATGATACGGTTGTTATAAACAGTAAATTACAGCTTCTGATGGCGCAGCTTCCGGTTCGTATGACGAAGAATAAGTTTTATGATATTGTCAATTCAACACTCAATATCTATGAGGAGGGCGAGACAACCTCTGTGGATGAGTTTGTTGATATGCTGCGCAGTGCAGTGCTTTTGAAGAAGCCAAAGGGATTTGAGACGGAGTATCCATTTTTATATCATGTTTATACCGATCTTGCAGAGGCTGATTATGCGGCACTCACGCTGCCGGAGTTTGAAGATTTGACGAAGCGTCTGAATCAGGCTGCGACGATCATCAACAACGAAGTGTCAGCGTTTATGCTGTTACAGGAAGTCATAAATGATGTGTATACGATCCTACTTACGATTGATGCAGCATATGAGAAGAACGAAGAAGATGTACCGGGGTATGCAGCAGCACTTCGCATTATCAAGGCGTGTGTAAAGGCAGAGACGATCGATCAGTTACCGGATGAGGTGATGGATGAGTTTTTCACAATCGAAGGTGTGCAGGAGCGCGTGTATGAATCTATCGTGATATTGGAAGCAGTGCTGGATGAGATTCGCGTTGGAAAAGCCGAGCAGATTGAAAGCCTTGCACTGACAGAGACATTTGACCGTCTGGATAAGGTAAGCAAGCTGCTTTCTACAAGCTTGTTTATTGATCTTGACAAGGTTTCTAGAAAGACAGAAACCGCAGATCATGCGTATATCACAGCAAAGAAGGAAGCACTTGTAAAGGAACTTGGCGATTTGTTTTCGAGTGTGAAGAGACCGGTTTACCGTAGTATGATGTGTAAGCTTCTTGCTGCAATGCCGATCTTCATGAATACACAACAGGAGATCCGGGATTATTTTGATTATGTAATTGAGAATTGTAAGGATGACAGCGAACTTATGGCATGTAATAAGCTGATTTCAGAGATGATAGAGGAGTAATCGTGATTTTTGCTGATAAATGTTATACATACAATCTTACAGAGCGAAAACAGGCACGGATCAGGAAAAGGATCAGGCGGCATAAGCCTGTCAGGAATCTGTATGTGATCGTGTTGCCGTTATTGCAGGATGGATTGCTGGAGATTTATCCATATAATCAGTTGTTACAAAAACCATACAGGAAGATAGATTCCCGGATACGGGTTGTCGGCTTTGCAAGAGGCAAAGAAGTGGCAGAACAGCTCGTATTGCAGATCATACAGGATATGTATGATGAAACCGGGGAAGAATGGAAGGTAGAGGATTTTTTCTTTTGATTGAAGTGAAAGAACCACAGGTAGGAGTAAGGTAAGGAATGCTGCATGTATTGTTACTTATTTTAAAAATAATCGGATGGATCCTCCTTGGTATCATAGGATTGCTTCTCTTGCTTGTGATGCTGATTTTATTTTGCCCGATCCGGTATCAGGCAGATATCTCGTATCAGGGTGGGAAGACATTACAGGCAAAAGCAAAGGTACGGTATCTGATCTTAAGTGTCCGGGTGTTGTATGACCAGAGCCGGGAGAAGGATAAACTGAAACAGGAGATACGGCTGTTATGGTTTAGGCTTGGAAAGAAGAAGGCAGAAGAAGCAGAGCGTGAGGTGGAACATCTCGCTGATGAGGGATTCGACGACGCGTGGGATGATATCGACGTGGATGAGGACGATGATGCAATCTGTGAGAAGCCGGTAAAGCGAAAGGATAGTATAGAAAATAGTTCACAGAAGATAATAAGTGAATCGGAGAAAACGGATGAGTCAGATGGGACTATTACAGAGATTCCGACGATACCACTTCCAGAGACAGACATAAATGAGGATGATATAGAAACAAAGACAGAGGAAGCACCAGAGCATGAAATCTTTGATCTGGACGAACCGGACGATCTGTCGGAAGAAGAAAAGAAGCAATCGGGCAGATTGAAGATATTGTGCCGGAAGGTGTGGGAGAAGATTAAGAAAGTCTGGACATTTGTGATAAATCACACACCAGGAAAGGTCGCAGAGCGTGTGACTGACAAGATCGAGAAAAAGACAGCGACTGCGAAGAAAAAGCTCCGGCGATTGCAGAAGTTCTGGAATCTGTCGTGTACGGTAAAGACACGTGAATATCTGAAAAAATATATTCCGCGGACATTGAAACATATTTTGCCACGCAAGGTAAAGGGCTATGTGCATTACGGCATGGATGAGCCATACAAGACCGGGCAGGTGACCGGATATTTGAGCTTACTGCCGTTTGTATATCAAAAAGGGCTGTCAATGCAGCCGGATTTTGAACAGAAGGTGTTGGAACTGGATGTGAAGCTGAAAGGCCGAATCCGGCTTGGATATCTGCTCCGGATTGTCTTGAATATCAATATCTGGAGGACACTAAAAGTTGCAAAGAAAGTAATGAATCAGTAAGATAATATAGAAATTGGAGGTAATGAGTGATGGCAAATGATTTTAATCAGACAGTTGGTTCTTTATTTCAGGGGATGGATTCCCTGCTTACAACGAAGACAGTTGTTGGCGAGCCAACGAAGGTAGGCGATACAATTATTTTACCATTGGTGGATGTGAATTTTGGTGTAGCTGCCGGTGCATTTGGCAAAAACGGCGGTTCCAACTCTGCTGGAGGCGGAATGGGCGGTAAGATGTCTCCAACTGCGGTACTTGTGATCCAGAACGGACATGCGAAGATGATTCCAGTCAAGCAGGGTGACACGGTAAGCAAGGTGATCGACATGATTCCAGAGGTTGTCGATAAGATTGCAACAGCCATGGGTAAGAAAGCAGATGTGGATATTGACAGCCCAGAAATCAAAGAAGCGATTGATCAGGCAAGTGAGAATAACTAGGATTTGAACGAAATTACGTCTTTTCACTCCGTTTGTCTCATAGTATGTAGTAGAACAAATATGATGAAGAGGCGGCATTGAAGGCATTATTTGGATATTCGATTTTATTTATGGCGATTGGCATGATACTTTCGTATTTTGTCAGTGGGTTTTGCGAGTTTGTTTTAGTGACGGCAATGCTTATCTTAGCGTATGTATTGCTGTGCTTTGATTGTTAACAGGAGGCGCAAGTGGCAGAAGAAAAACAGAAGGCGTTGATTGAACTTCTGAGAGGACATAAGGTATATTTACAGACACATAATTTCCCGGACCCGGATGCGATATCGAGTGCATTTGGCTTGAAGCGATATCTGGAATATTATGGAATTACATCGACCATCTGTTATGTCGGCAGTATTGACCGGTTTAATACAAGAAAGATGATGGATACGTTTGGCATCGAGATTTATTCGTATGATGACATCCCGGACATGCAGGCGGAGGACTATATCGTGCATGTCGATTGTCAGAAACCGAATGCAAATACGACAGATCTTCTGGGCAATGAGGTGGCATGTGTCGATCATCATCCGGTGTTTGTGAAGACAGAGGATTACAAGTTCGAGGATATCCGTATTGTTGGTGCCTGTGCCAGCATTGTTGCGTCGTATTTTCAGACAAGCGGTGTGCCGATGGATGAGGATGTTGCGACCGCACTTGCTTATGGAATCAAGATGGATACGGCAGATTTTGTGCGTGGAACAACCGCGTTTGATATGGATATGATGGCATATCTGTTCGATTATATCAGTACGGAAAAACTGAACAGTATGTATAATTCCACGATAGAATTTCAGGATCTGAAGGCGTATGGTGCGGCAATCGAGCATATCGAAGTGTTTGATTATGTTGGATTCACCTACATTCCATTTGAGTGCCCGAATTCCCTTGTTGCGATCATATCGGATTTTATTTTGTCCTTGGATGTGGTCGATGTAGCCGTTGTCTACTCTATCAATTCGGATGGCATTAAATTCTCTGTGCGCAGTGAGCGGGCAGATGTGGATGCAGGAAAACTAATCTATCAGGCGTTGGATGGAATTGGTTCCGGTGGTGGACATGCTGCGATGGCAGGTGGATTTGTCAGCCATGAAGCACTGAATAAGATCGGCAGAGATTATGACCGGAAATTAAAGGAATTATTTATGAAAACGATTCGTAAGAATAGAGGTGTGTAACATGAACGGGAGTACAGATATGAGTATGGAGCTTCTGATGAACTCCGACAACCCGGAAAAGGTGCTGCAGACGATGCAGCCATTTATAGAATCTATGATGCACTATGAGTGTGCGTTGATGGAGATTGAGACAAAGCTGAAGGTGTTGAATACTGAGTTTGCATCACAGTATAATCGAAATCCGTTTGAGTCAATCCGGTGCAGATTGAAAAAACCACTCAGCATCGTGGAGAAGATGAAACGAAAAGGTCTGGAAATCTCGATAGAAAATATCGAGGAGAACCTGACGGATATCGCAGGTGTACGTGTGATCTGTTCGTTCCCGGAGGATATATATACGGTATCAGAGCTTTTGACAAAACAGGACGATATCCGGGTTGTATGTGTGAAGGATTACATACGGAATCCAAAGCCAAACGGATACCGAAGTCTGCATCTGATTGTGGAGATTCCGATTTTCTTGTCAAATGAGAAAAAATATATGAAAGTCGAAGTGCAGTTTCGGACAATCGCGATGGATTTCTGGGCGAGTCTTGATCATAAGCTCAAGTATAAGAAGGACAATCTGAAGCATCCGGAGATTATTGCGAAGGAGTTAAAAAAGTGCGCGGATACGATTACGGCGATGGACTACAAGATGCAGGAGATCCGGAGTCTGCTGGAATAACGGAATGATTGTATTTTGATTTACCTGAATAGATAAAAAAACAGGAGGCAGAAAATGGCAAAACAGGTTTGGAAACCGGGAAATATGTTGTATCCGGTACCGGCGGTTATGGTGACAACCGGTGATGGAAATGGAATCGATGACATTATCACGATCGCATGGACGGGAACCATCAATTCCGATCCACCGATGGTATCGATCTCTGTACGAAAGTCAAGATATTCACATGAATTACTTACGAAAAACGGAGAGTTCGTCATCAATTTAGTGACGAAGGATCTGTGCTATGCGATGGATTATTGTGGTGTGAAATCAGGCAGAGATGTAGATAAATTCGCGGAGATGAAGATGACGAAGGGCAAGGCACAGACAGTGTCGGTACCTGTCATTGAAGAAAGCCCGGTCAATATTGAGTGTAAGGTCACACAGGTAATTGAGCTTGGCTCCCATGATATGTTCTTAGCTGAGGTAACAGCCGTACTTGCGGATGAGAAATATATGGATGAGACAGGAAAGTTTGACCTGAATAAGACAGATTTGATTGCATATTCCCACGGACAGTATTTTACGCTTGGTGATTATGTTGGCAAATTCGGATACAGTGTACAGAAAAAGAAATAAGTATTGATAAATAGTGGTACCTATCATAGAAAAGAACATTTGCAACGTTCACAAAAGTTTCAGACTTTGTTCGTTGACAGATGTTCTTTTCTTTTATACTATAAACTTGGTCAGCGCCCTTGGAGAAGAAGGGAGCGAATATGTTTAGTAAAGTAAAAAGCTGTGCGGTTCACGGTGTGGACGGACGGATGATCGATGTGGAGGCAGATGTGAATGATGGTCTGCCTGTATTTACCATGGTTGGATATCTGTCATCGTCTGTCAGGGAGTCATCGGAACGCGTGCGGACTGCGCTTAAGAATTCAGGCTTTCATTTGCCACCGAAGCGCATCACAATCAATTTATCCCCGGCAGATATGAGAAAAGATGGTTCCGGATATGACCTTGCGATTGCAACAGCCGTGCTGCTGTCACTTGGCGTAACAGCAGAATTACCGATGGAACAGACGTTGGTGCTCGGAGAACTGAGCCTGGACGGATCGATAAAAGCGATTCCGGGCGTTCTTCCGATGGTTATCTGCGCCAGAGAAGAAGGTATGACAAGCTGCATTGTTCCAAAAGAAAATGTGCAGGAGGCTGCTTTGGTGCAAGGGATATCCGTTATAGGTGTTTCAAGCCTGCAGGAGACCATGGAGTATATCCAGGGAATAAAAGAATATGACAATACGAATGTCAGGAAACCGGCTGTGGATACATCGGAATATCTGTATGATATTGATTTTTCTGATGTAGTAGGACAGGAAAGCATCAAGCGGGGGATGGAGATTGCTGCGGCTGGATTTCATAATGTGTTGTTAACCGGTGCAGCCGGCGCAGGGAAATCCATGCTCGCGAAGCGTCTGCCGACGATCCTGCCGCAGATGAGCTTCGAAGAAAGTCTGGAAGTGACAAAGATATACAGTGTCGGAGGGATGTTACCGCCGGAAGGGGGATTGATCCACAGGCGTCCGTTCCGGGCACCACATCACACGATCTCGGAATATGCACTGATCGGTGGCGGCAGGGTTCCGACACCGGGGGAGGTGAGCTTTGCGCATTACGGTGTGCTGTTTTTAGATGAACTTCCGGAGTTTTCCAAACCTGTGTTGGAGGTGCTGCGCCAGCCGTTAGAAGACCGGAGAATCCGAATATCGAGAGTACAGGCATCGTATGAATTCCCAGCGGATTTTATGTTTGTGGCGGCGATGAATCCATGTCCATGTGGAAACTACCCGGATTATAGGAGGTGCAGCTGCACGGAACAGCAGATCCGCCGCTATCAAAGTAAGGTAAGCGGACCATTGCTTGACCGGATCGATATCCGGATGGAGGTTAAAGGCGTAAAGCAGGAGGCACTTTTCTCCAAACAGAAAACAGAAGCTTCGAAGACAATCCGGGCACGAGTGGAACAGGCAAGACAGATGCAGAAGGATCGGTTTGCCGGAACCGGACTGTTGTTTAATTCACAGCTTGATGGAAAAAATCTGGAGGAATATATCAAGTTGTCTGCGGAAGGAAAAAGGCTGGTGCTTCAGCTGTTTGAAGAACAGGAATTATCTGTGCGAGGTGTGCACCGCGTCTTGAAGCTTGCCCGCACAATCGCGGATCTGGCTGGCAGTGAAGAGATTGAAAATGCACATCTGCAGGAAGCGGCATTTTACCGCAATCAGGATGTATTTGCAAAGGAGGTTCTGTATGGAAACTAGAAGTGAGATGGCAAGGCTTTGGCTATATGGAAATCATGAGATATCATCAAAAGTAAAATATTATCTGATTCTACGGTACGGTACGGCCGAGCAGGCTATGGAGCAATCGGTACCGGAGCTTGAGAAGGAGCTGGCGAAGCAATTTGAACCGGCGGAATATCAGACGCTTTTACTTCGCAAAAATACAAATTATCTGGATGAAGTATACGGACGATTAAAGGAACGAAACATCCGAATCTTATATCCGGGGCATCCGTTATACCCGGAGAAGCTTACAAATATCTACGATAAACCGGAGATTTTATTTGCGCGTGGCAAAATTCGGGAGAGCATCAATTATTATAATCAGTCGGTTGCGATTGTGGGTGCACGCAATGCAGATACATACTGTAAAGAAACGACACGTATCTTCGCGAGGGAGCTTGCGAAGGCAGGAATCCAGATTGTGAGTGGACTGGCCAGGGGTATCGATGGTCAGGCACATCGCGGCTGTCTGGAAGCAGGCGGCTATACGATCGCAGTGCTTGGCTGTGGAATCAATGTCACATATCCGCGCGAGAATATCGAGTTATTTGCACAGATCGAAGAACGTGGATTGATTCTGTCCGAATATTGTCTGGATGTACCGCCGCTTGCATTTCAATTTCCGCTCAGGAATCGGATCATAAGCGGACTGTCGGATGGTGTATTAGTATCCTGTGCCAAGAAGAAAAGCGGTTCTCTGATTACAGCAGATCTGGCACTTGATCAGGGAAAACAGGTGTACGCTCTGCCGGGCAGAGTATTAGATGCATTCAGTGAGGGTACAAACCACCTGATTCAGATGGGTGCGATGTGCGTGACAAGACCGAAGGATATCCTGCTTGATCTGTGGGGAGAGGAACGCCTGAATATGGATGATGTTAGCGGTGCTGCATCCGGTAGTGCTGAAAAACAAAGTGAAACGCGGGATAACCTGACAGCCGCAGAACGGACCGTATATGACCTTCTAGGCTTAGATCCCGTGCATGTGGATGATGTGATCGCACAGGCAAGACTCGGTGTATCGACGACAATCAGTGTGCTGTATGAGCTGGAGCGGCGAAACTTGATCAAGCAGCCGGTGCGAGGGTATTATATATGGAGTTTATGAAGAATGATAGCTGTATTTAATATGCTAGATTTATGAAAACGCGCAACACTGTCGCACGTTTTCATAAATTAGTTCTTTTGTATCGCAGAAATATGACATAAGATATGGGTATGCAAAGCTGCCGATATAAGGTATAATAAATGAATTAAGTTTAACAATCGAAGTTTGAAGGAGCGACAATATATGAAGTATTTATAATTCCGTTTTGCCGGACTGAAAAATCAAGTGTAGGAGGATACATGACATGAAATATACGAATAAGCATATAAAAGAAGAATACAAATTAAATCAAATAGGGCGGACAATTGGAATGATCCTCTTAGTGATAGGAATATTATTGGTGGGATTTGGAATGATTCAGACAAAGAGAAAGATGGATTATGTCCGACCATTTGAACTGGTATTACAGGAAGAATCCAATCCTGCGAATCAGACAGCATATATTGATATTATCCGGGTACCGGAGAAGTTGGCGGAAAATAAATATGAAGGATATTACCTTGTAACAACCGCTGAGGAAAGCTATATTGTAGAGATGCAACCGGAACAGTTCGTAGATTTGAAGCAGAGAGTGGAAGAGAACGGTACGGCAAGAGTGGAAGGCATGACGAAAGTTGTGATTGATGAGAATGTAAAAACAATCGTAAGTGCGTATATCAATCACAAATTTATTGCTATACGTATGACGAAGCTTACCTATGGAAAAATACTCAAGGAAGGATATTTTGTGAATCTGGATATCGGCGGCATCTTAATATTGATTGGAATTTCGATGGTATTCATACAGGTGCGTGCGATAAAAAAATACAGACATCCATTGGCAGAGCAGATTGACGAAGAATGTAATCAGCCGGAAGCTCTCTGGTTTAATGATTTTAGAATATATTTGACAAAGAGCTTTCTTGTATCTGTATATGGTGGAAAGTTGACTGCGCTGGATCTGGCAAAGGTACAAATGATAAGACTGTTCGAAACAGGGAAGGGGAGTTTGAGTGTTATCACCTTGGAGGTGACGACAACAGAACAGGAGAAAATAACTGTCAGCGAGAATGAATGGTCATTTTTTACAATGAATGAAGAAGAGATTACTTATCTGACAGATGTATTCGGCAAAAGAAATATTGAATTTGTTTGTGAGATTCAACCGGATGAAGAAATCGATGAAGACGAAGAGTTTTGAAATGGAAAACATGCATAGGAATTATGCAAAGGATAAAAGGAATAAGTTGCTCTTGAACGTATACCAAAAGAACGCACGGGCAATATCCTTTTATAAGAGAGAAGGATTTGAGATTCAGCATAGTGGCTTAGATGAGGCTACCGGAGAAAAGGATTATGTAATGACATGGCAACACAAATAGACGAAGCTTACCGATGGAAATATATAGTTAATAAAGAGAGGTGCATATGCTATGCCCGGTATACTCGTGGTTGAAGATGATGAAAATTTAAATCGTGGGATTACATTTTCACTGAAAAAATCCGGATATGAGGTATTTTCAGCAGAATCAGTGAAGAAAGCGAAAAGAATTGCAAGTGATAATCATGTGGATGTTACCATTTGTGATGTGAATCTTCCGGATGGGAATGGACTGGAATTGGTAAGGTGGATGAGATGCAATTATAATACATACATTATCTGCCTTACAGCACTAGATCAGGAGATGGATCAGGTCATGGGATATGAAGCAGGGGCAGATGATTATATTACAAAGCCGTTTAGTCTTTCGGTACTTCTTTTGAAAATAGAAGCACATTTCCGCCGCAGACAGGAGAAGACGGAAGCTGGAAAGATGATTTCGGGAGATATCGTATTTATCGCAGGAGAAATGAAAGTCCTGATAAAGAGTCGTGAAATCAGTCTGACAAAAACGGAGTTGAAAATGCTGACTTTTTTTCTTCAGAATCCGAAACAGATTCTTTCAAAAACACAAATATTGGAAAATGTGTTTGATCTGGAAGGGGATTTTGTGGATGAAAATACAATCGCTGTCAATATCAGAAGACTCCGTGAGAAAATTGAAGACAATCCGGCTGCACCGGTCTATATAAAGAATATCAGAGGTCTTGGGTATATATGGAATCAGGAGGTACGGCGGTGACAAAGAGATATCGCAAGAAAATCTCAGTAGTGCCTTCCTTGGTATTGCCTGTCATAGTATTGTTTGCAATATTAAATTGCTTTACCACGTATGTGTTTTATGAAGATTATAAATATAAAATGAATCTTATGACAGAGATTGCTGCAAAGGAAGAATGTTCCGGGCTGGATGCTGTTTCAGAATTGCTTAAGGATAAAGATATTGAAACCAACGAACGGGGACGGCGATTATTGGAGCAATATGGATACTGGGGAAATAAAGGGAATGCATGTTATTTGCAATTCCGGCATCAGGTTATGGTGACCGGTGCTGTAAGCACTGTGATATGCATGCTTTTTTTGACTTTTTTACTTTATTGGAAGAAAAAAGAAGATGCGTGTCATCAGAAAATTTTAGACCAGTTGGAAGAAATTCTGATCAGATTCCGTGAAAATAAATTTGATGATTTACTGAAAACGGAAAATCACGCTGAACTGGAAAAATTGAATGACCAGCTTGAAGCAATCGGACATCATATTCGGTTGCTAAAGGAAGAAGCGCGGGCAGAAAAAGAGAGTACGAAAGAAATGGTTTCTGATATCTCTCACCAGTTAAAGACACCGGTTGCAGCTTTGGATACATGTTTTAGTGTGTTGATGCAGAATGACTTAAGTGCCACAGAACAGGAGGAGTTTCGTATCCGTTGTCGGAGTGCTCTGGATGGAGTGGAGACATTATTGCAGTCGCTTCTTGAAATATCCAAGATGAAAACTGGACTGATTCAGATGAATAAGAAAAATCTTCCGCTTATGGATACTGTCATATCTGCTGTGAACCGTACTTATCCCAAAGCGGATGAGAAAGAAATTGAATTCGTTTTTGACTATGCAAAAGAACTGGAAACATGCATGGTTATGCAGGATAAAAGATGGCTTGGTGAAGCTTTTATCAACGTTCTGGATAATGCGGTCAAGTACAGTCCGGGTGGTTCAAAAATATTTATCCGGTTACAAAAAAGAAACGATCTTGTAAGAATGGAAATTGAGGATCAGGGAATTGGTATTCCGCAGAATGAGTATCACAAAATTTTTCAACGATTTTACAGAGGAAGTTCCAGGGAGGTCATGGAAAAGAGTGGTACAGGAATCGGACTATTTCTATCGAGAGAAATTATCGAAAAACACGGAGGTATGATCACGGTAACCTCCGGCAAAAAGAAAAAAGGAAGCACGTTTGTGATCCAATTACCATATGTTGGTTAAATTTTAATTGGGCAGAAATCTTACAATTCTGTAAGACTTCTGCCCACTTTTTGAAAGTGAAATGAAAGATTATATTGCTACAATCAGCATGTAGGTTGAAAAATGATATATAAACAGGCAAAGAAAGCGTGCTGAAAAGGTACGCTTTACAGAATTGAAAAGGAGGCAACACATGAGTGTGATATTAGAAACCAAACAGCTTTGTAAGTTTTATGGCGCAGGTGAGAATCAGGTCAAAGCGGTCAATCAGGTGGACATTCAGATTGAGCAGGGAGAATTTGTCGCAATTGTTGGAAAGTCAGGATCCGGTAAAAGTACATTACTTCATATGCTTGGAGGGCTTGATACCCCGACAAAAGGCAGTGTTACTTTAGCAGGGAAAGATTTATACAGGATGAAGGAAGATGCCCTTGCTGTTTTCCGCAGAAGAAAAATCGGCTTTGTTTTTCAGGCATTTAATCTGGTTTCATCTATTAATGTCTGGGAAAATATTGTACTGCCACTGGGGCTAGATGGAAGAAAAGTGGATGAAGCGTATGTAAATGATATCATTGCAACTTTGGGAATTGAAAAGAGGATTTACAATCTGCCAAATCAGTTGTCCGGAGGACAGCAACAGAGAGTAGCAATTGCAAGAGCACTGGTGAATCGTCCGGAAATTATATTTGCAGATGAGCCGACAGGAAATCTTGATTCCAAGACCAGTGATGAGGTGATTGCCCTGCTTAAGATGACAGCAAAAAAATATGGACAGACAATTGTAATGATTACCCATGATGACGAAATTGCACAGGTCGCTGATCGTATTCTGGTAATTGAGGATGGACAGGTGGTGGATTTTAGATGAAGACAATAAGCAGGATTGCATATAGCAATGACAAAAAGAACAAGACAAGAAGTATACTGATTATGATGTCCATATGTCTGACTACGATGCTGCTTGTGATTATCAGTACTGTGGGAAATGGAATGATCCGTTTACAGAAAAGTCAGGCGGCAGGCTCATATGGAAGCAATTATGGTTTGTTTGTCGCAGCAGATGCCTCGCAGTTAAAGGAAGTAAGCCGCCGTGCAGAAATAGATGCAATAGGAATTATGTGTACAGAAGGCATAATTAAAGGCAACGAAAACGGTGGTTTTGTCTGCATGGATGAGACTGCAAGAAAAATGCTTCCCTATAATAATGAATATGAGTTAAAGGAAGGAAAGTATCCGGGAGGAACGCAGGAAATTGCCGCAGGAAGAGCATTTTTTCGTGCAATGGGATATGATGATGTAAAGGTCGGAGATACGGTTACACTGGATTACCGTGCAGGGATGCGGTCAGAATATAAGCCGGAAGAATTTGTTGTCAGCGGAATCCTATATGACCGGGATGAGTATACCATCGAGGCATCTTATGTTGCTTTCGGGTCACAGGAGTTTTACGATGAGCATATCGCAGAGAATGACAGACAGTATAATATTTATTTTTCTTTAAATGATTCTGCAAATGTATCTATGAATAATATTGAACCGGTTATAAAACAGATTGCAGCATCTTGTGGGATCGAAGAAAAAAACGTTATAATCAATGATTTCTATCTGCAATGGGTCTTGCAGCCGAGTTATGAAACGATTGCGGTATGTGGAATGCTGATTCTTGCAATTGTACTTTTCTCTGTTGTGGTCATTTATAATATTTTTCAGGTCGGTATTGCCAACAAGATACAGGAGTATGGAAAAATCAAGGCTCTGGGAGCGACAAAAAAGCAGATGAAACAACTGATCTTCAGAGAGGGCATTTTTTTGACAATTTTTTCAATACCGGTTGGATTGCTTCTTGGCTTTCTGATTGCAAAATACGGTTTTAACTGGCTGGTAGAACAGGGAAAACTTGTATCAACCGGAACTGGCTCTATGAGTGTCCAAAATCAGCAGGTGCCACTGTTTTCCCTGCCTGTTATGCTTCTATGTATTTTCGTATCATTTCTTACCGTTGCTTTGGCGCTGCGTAAACCAATGAAAATTGTTTCACGGATTTCGCCTATCGAAGCAACACGGTATTTAGAAAATGCAGAAACACAAAGAAAAGGAAAACGAAATGGCAGAAAAAATGTTACCGTGTTTTCTATGGCAATGGCAAATGTAACGGGTAATCCCAAAAGAACCATTGGTACCATCCTTACGATGGGGCTTTCCTGCACATTGTTTGTGATTATCTCTAATTATGTGGGAAATATTGACACGGAGCATGAAGCACGTCTTTCCGTTAATCATGGACAATTTGAACTGCAGCTTGACTATTCTGCTGAGTATGATGAAAGATATCCGGAGAATAATCTGGATACGATTCTGACGGATGATCCATTGAATGATTCGCTGATTGAAGAAATCAAAAGCATTCCGGGAGTGACGGATGTCATGACAAGAGAGATTGTCTCTGTAAATCTGAACGGAACAAGATTTCCGGCTACTATTGTGAGTAAAAGGGATTTTGATTTTATGCGTCAAGAAGGGGATATTGGCTCTATGGACTATGATCAGGCAGTAAAGAATGGTGATATTTTCTTTGGCTGGTCGACGTGGATGGAACAAGATGGATATGCTCCGGGTGAATCCATTGCATTTGACTTTGAGAATGGAAGTGGAACCTATACCTATCAGGGAAAGATTGCAGGATCCTTTGTAAGTGCGGACACTTATCTTGTCATTCCGGAAGGCGTATACCGTTCCATGAATCCGAGAGGAACAGCCTATGGCTATCTGTGGGTGGACTGTGATAAAAAAGATGTGGCATCTGTGGAGCAAAATCTGAATACATTGATTTCTAATACTTCGCATATAAAAATGGATACTTATCATGCGCAGTTACAATCTGCAGAATTTGCAGCCCGCATGATGAAGCTTGGCTGTTATCTGTTTATGGCTATTGTAGGACTCATCGGGTTTATGAATATGGCGAATACCATGATCATGAATATTACGACAAAAAAGCAGGAATATGGTATATTACAGGCTGTGGGTATGACAAATAAACAATTAAATTTATGCCTGCAGTTGCAGGGACTGATTTTTACGGTTGGCACCATATGTGTAGCACTTGTTGTTGGTCTGCCACTTGGCTACGCGCTCTTTGCCTATGCAAAGCATAATGGAATATTTGGAATAAATATCTATCATGTTCCAATCGTACCAATTTTTATTATGATTTTTTTGGTCGGTCTGTTGCAGATTGTGCTTTCCTGCGTTTTAAGCAGTAATCTGAAAAAGGAAACGCTGGTTGAAAGAATAAGGTATCAGGGATAGCAAGTAACCAAGCTGTCACTCGGGCAATGAGTGACAGCTTGGTTTTTTTCTGCTTTTCAGCAGTCAATGCGTAGCATGTAGACAGCACTTGTATAAACATCAATCAGCAGTTACAAAATCAGAAGCATTTCAATTAGTTCACCATGTCACTTTTATTTTGTGTTATACTGTTTTATATAATTTTTTTGGTCTCCGCAACCTCAAGCAAAGATGCTTGCGTGCACATTGGAGGTTGAAGAGTCAGAAATTTTAAAATACGAGGAGAAAATATAGATGAATGAAGAAAAAGTAAAAAAATATTCAAAGGATGGAATGATTTGTTGTGGGATTATTACAATTATAAGCATTGTAGGATTTATTTTCATAACAATATTTGATCGCAACATTTCAGATATTGCTGTGTTTGGTGGACTCTTTGTATTATTAATTATTACATGTGTATTTGGATTCGTGAAATTTTATAAACAATTTAATAATCCGAATAATAAAAAAGTTAATAACAATGCAAAAACTTATAGAGGTTATTTGTACAATTCAGAATGGAATTGGGATATTGCAGAGGCAAATTATCGCATACAGTATAATAAAAAAGATACAGATTTGAATGAAAAAGATGAGGAGATAATATGGAAATATTGTTGCACTGAAATTGCTTTTTATCTTGCTTGGCTTGTAGAAAATGAATTTTTAACTTTAGATCCAGTCATAAATGAAACCATAGAAAAGGTTAAAAAAAGACAAACAATGCTAGATGATTTATTTGAATGTATTGATTTGAAACTATCAGAAGAGGATGTTAGTGATAAAATATTGCCATTTATAGACTACTGTTTAAATGATGGATTTGAAAGTATTGATAATTTTTATAATAAAGTGTCGCAAAAATATGCGAATGTTTTTACAGACAAGTATGGTGAAAGAGATAGTAGAAGATGCGGCTTTACATTTAAATGGGATGATTATGATGAATTTAAGAAACTTTTAGATAAAGAATATAAAGATTATTTAAGTGTATAACCAGTATTATGAGCAAATTGTAATTCGGAAACTTGATAAATCGTAATTTGTAAATTTGATTGATTTTATATACAAAGTATTGGAGAGAAATAATATATGTTAGATTTAAAAATCAAATACAACGAACTAACAGCAGAGCAATTTATTGAATTATGGGAAACAGTATGGGGAGATGGACCATCTCTTGAGCAAACAAGACTAGCAATGAAACATACCATATTTAGGGTTTCTATATGGGACGGAGATTGCATTGTTGCTATGGCAAGAATGAATGGTGATATGGGACTTAATTATTATATTAAAGATGTTGTTGTCAGACCTGAATATCAGGGAAAAGGTATTGGAAGAATATTAATAGATGAATTAAGAAGGTTTATAAATAACAATGGAGTAAAAGGAACAGATATTTTTGTGGAGCTATGTGCGGTTCCAGATAAGATACCTTTTTATGAAAAATTTGGATTTGAAGCAAATGAGGCACAAAGATTAAAAATTTTTCATCATGTCGAGTAATATTAAAATTCCAGTTTGAAGGAGGATAATATATGAAGTATCTATATTTGCATGGACTAGGACAAAATCCAGACAGTTGGAATAGGACAATAAAAGAAACGAAAGTATCGGAAAGTAGTGTCGGTCTGAGTTTATCAGAGATGTTAGAAGGGAAATCTGCTACATATAAGGAGTTATATTCATCATTCTCAGGAGAATGCGACAAGGAGAACGAAGAAATTGTCTTATGTGGGCTTTCTCTGGGAGCTGTTTTGGCACTTAATTATGCGATAGACCACCCGGATAAAGTAAAGGCGCTCGTATTAATTGCAGCACAATATAAAATGCCAAAAAAATTATTGGAAGTTCAGAATATGTTGTTTCACCTTATGCCGAATTCGGCATTCAATAAAATGGGCTTCAAAAAAGCAGATGTTATCAGCCTATGCGGCACGATGGCTGAATTAGATTTCAGTGACTCGCTGCATAAGGTGTCTTGTCCTGTATTGATCGTTTGTGGAGAGAAGGACAAGGCAAACAAAAAAACTTCAAAAGAACTTTGCCATTATTTGAACAATTCTTACTTCCATGAACTTATGAAAACAGGTCATGAAGCAAATATAGAAGCTCCGGAAGAGTTGGCAATCGTGTTGCAGAGATTTTATGATAGTATCAGATAATTGCTTATACTGACTGCAGAAATGATAATGGAATAAGAAACACAGTGCAAATATCACTGGACAGATTTGTCTGATAGCAAAAATACGGCATTTTCTCGTTTTATGTCGTGTTATATATTTGTTCATTAAGTTAGTCTGTTGATGAAAGGAGGAAATTTTCATGGACCTAAAAAAGATAGGAAGTTTTTTGAAAGAACTTCGGAAAGAGAAAGGAATTACACAAGAAGAACTTGCTGAAATGCTATATGTATCTGGAAGAACCGTATCACGTTGGGAAACAGGAACTAATATGCCGGATATTAGTTTATTAGTTGACATTGCGGAAATTTTTGATGTAAGTATTCCTGAAATCATCAATGGAGAGAGGAAAAACGAGATTATGGAAAAAGAAGTTAAAGAAACCGTATTAAATCTAACTGATTATTCAGAAGCGATGAATCAGAAAATAAAAGGAAGGTTATTGGTACTTACAATTATTGCGATAATAGGAATGATTGCGTTTTTGATTATTGAAATTACAGGACTGGATACACCTGGAAGTGTCTATGAAAGAGTTGCAGGTGCAGGTCTTGGGTTAGATTGTGGTATTCTAATAGTCCTTGCATTGTATCTTTCTGGGATTTTAGGTAAAATTAAAGCTAAGCGAGGGATGAGAAGAAGCTCTAATCAAAAATAATACAGCTTATTTTATAATTAAGTAATGAGAGTGGTAAATTTCTAAAGGAAAACGAGATATAGAAAACTATATAAGAATAATCAACAGGCAGGCGGTCTTATAGCGAGACTTCCTGCTTTTATATTGTATAAATATGATTTCTTTTGCTGTAGCAAATATTGATTAAAATATTAGTAATCATCAAAAATCCCCCCAATAACAAGTAGAGGTATAGCAAGGAATTGGGTGAAAATGACAAATAAGAAAAAATCACCCAACAAAATGGAAGAAAGTACAAAAAATGATGGGGAAATTATCGAAATATGCAAAAAATCCCCAATGACAGACAAATATGTAAGGAATGATTTGGGGGAATATTTGAATTATCCGAAAATTCCCCAATATTGGAAACTGTGAAAATCCTGTGGCAAGATAAAGCTGTTAATAAGAAAGAATTCCCGGAAGAATGTGCTAGAGAACGTGAAATTATGGGGCAGGAATGCATAAAGTGGATAGAAGAAGTGTGGTAAAAATGTGGCAGAAGATGGATTAAAAAATGGGATAGAAAAGAATTTAACCTTGCACCTCCACCGAAAATAGTGTATAGTTTGCTTGTTTTTGAATACTAGAAAAGTATTGGAGGAATGGGAAATGGCAAAAAATCTGGTAATTGTCGAGTCACCGGCAAAGGCAAAGACAATTAAAAAATTCCTGGGTGCATCCTATGATGTTATCGCATCGAACGGACATGTACGGGATATGCCGAAAAGCCAGATGGGTATTGATATTGAACATGATTACGAACCGCATTACATCACAATTCGGGGGAAAGGTGAATTATTGGCGCAGCTTCGTAAGGCAGTCAAAAAAGCAGATAAGATCTATCTCGCGACTGACCCTGACCGTGAAGGAGAAGCAATCTCATATCATCTGATTGCAGCCCTGAAACTGGAAGGCAAAAATTATAAGAGAATCACTTTCAATGAGATTACGAAAAATGCAGTCAAATCTTCTATAAAAAATGCCAGGGAAATTGACATGGATCTGGTAGATGCACAACAGGCAAGACGTGTGCTTGACCGTCTGGTTGGATACTCGATCAGCCCTCTTTTGTGGGAGAAGATCAAGAGAGGTTTGAGCGCCGGCCGTGTGCAGTCAGCCGCTTTGAAGCTGATCTGTGACCGGGAAGATGAGATCAATGCATTTATTCCGGAAGAATACTGGAGCTTAGATGCGTATCTGTCAGCGAATCCGGCACTGAAGCCGGTTTGCTTTCATTATGCGAAGGATAAAGTCAAAAAAGAAGAACTTGATCAGGTAAAGAAAGAAATCGACGGAAAGCCATTTACGGTTTCAGAGATAAAGGTAAGCGAGAAGACGAAGAAACAGCCGCTTCCGTTTACAACAAGTACGTTGCAGCAGGAAGCTGGAAAGAAGCTGAATTTCGCAACAAATAAGACGATGCGTATCGCGCAGCAGTTGTATGAAGGTGTGGAGATCAAGGGCATGGGCTCGATCGGTCTGATTACATATCTGCGTACAGATTCGACGCGAATCTCTGAGGAAGCAGACAAAAATGCGAAGGAATACATCAAGCAGCAGTTTGGTGAAAACTATGTCGGTGAGGCAAAGGATGTAAAGACCGGCAAGAAGATTCAGGATGCGCACGAGGCGATCCGTCCAACAAATGTGGAGTTATCTCCGGTGAAATTAAAGGAGCAGCTTCCACGTGACCAGTTCCGTTTATACCAGCTTATCTATAACCGCTTTTTAGCAAGCCGTATGGCACCGGCAGTTTATGAGAACAAGACAGTATATGCCACGGCAGAGGAACATAAGTTTAAGGCTTCTACATCGAAGGTTGTGTTCGATGGATTCATGTCTGTATATTCGTTAGATGAAGAGAAGGAAGAAAAGACAAGACTGACCGGACTGGAAAAAGGTACAACACTTACCTGTGCAGAGCTTGAGGAAAAGCAGCATTTCACACAGCCGCCGGCACATTATACAGAGGCGCTTCTTGTAAAGACGATGGAGGAGCTTGGAATCGGGCGTCCGTCTACGTATGCATCGACGATCACAACGATTTTAAACCGGCGTTATGTGATCCGGGAGAACAAGAATCTGTATGTGACAGAGCTTGGTGCGGCAGTCAATAAAATGATGTCGGATGCATTCCCGGCAATTGTGGATACCGAGTTTACAGCAAATATTGAGTCGCTTCTGGACAGCATTGAGGAAGGAAAATTAGAGTGGAAGGTTGTTATCCGGAATTTTTATCCGGATCTTGCAGAGTCTGTGGAGAAAGCAAAGGAATCGCTGGAATCGGTCAAGATTGCAGATGAGGTATCGGATGTGCCTTGCGATCAGTGTGGACGTATGATGGTAGTCAAATATGGTCCGCATGGAAAGTTCCTTGCGTGCCCGGGATTCCCGGAGTGTCGGAACACAAAGACATACTACGAGAAGATCGGTGTTGCATGCCCGAAATGCGGCAAGGATATTATTTTGCGCAAGACGAAAAAGGGCAGACTTTACTATGGCTGTATTGGATATCCAGATTGTGATTTCATGTCCTGGTCGAAGCCGTCGGATAAGAAATGTCCGAAATGTGGCGGTTACATGGTAGAGAAAGGAAATAAGCTTCTGTGTGCCTCTGAGACATGCGGTTACACCTGTGAGCGCGAAAAAAAGGAAAACGAGTAAATATTTAGTGGTCAGAAAAGATTTTTGTTGAAGCATACCACAAAATATGGTAGGATAGTTACTGTATGGGAATCTGTACAGTAACTATTTTTTTAGTTTGAAAATAAGGAGGAAGTCGATGATCACATCCGGTATTTATAACTATGTGAATATTTTGGACAAAGCGGCAGATGCTGCGAATCTGCGAAACGAGCTTCTGACGAACAATATTGCGAATGTAAGCACGCCGAATTACAAGCGGAAAGATCTGGATTTTGAGTCGGTTCTGCAGGGAGAACTTGCAGGGGAAAAGAATCTGAGCAAGGCAGTGAAAAAGGCAAATCAGAATCTTGAGACATTGGATGCACAGGTTTACACGGATAATGCATCGCTTTCATATCGTCTGGATGGAAACAATGTCGATATCAATACTGAAGAGGCAAGACTGGCGGAAAACCAGATCAAGTATCAGGCTCTGGTTGATCTGATGAATCAGGAGTTTGCCAGATACAATACCGTACTTAGTTCTGGTAATTAATGTGGAAGTATTCTGATGGATATTTCCGTCGGATGACAGATTAGGGAGGTAACAGCGATGGGTGTATTTTCAGCGATGAATGTATCTGCAACCGGCATGACGGCGCAGCAGATGCGAATGGATGTAATTGCACAGAACATTGCGAATGCGAACACCACACGTACAGAGAATGGTGGTGCATACCGCAGAAAGACAGTGGTGTTTGAAGAACAGGATACAACATCCTTTGACCATATGTTAAACGGCTATATGTCAAACTATGAACCAAATGGTGTTAAAGTGACAAAGATCGTGGAAGATCCATCAGATCTGCGTCTTGTATATGAGCCGGACAATCCGGATGCAAATGCAGATGGATATGTGGAATATCCAAATGTGGACACAGTAACCGAAATGACGAATCTGATTGATTCAAGCCGTTCTTATGAAGCAAGCGCAACGGCATTTAATGCTGCGAAAAATATCGCGGCAAAAGGATTGGAATTATTTAATAGCTAATTGGTATCAGGAGATAGATAAATGGCAATTACACCAGTGAGTTTGTTCAGTGATGAATGGACAACCTTAAACAGTATTCAATCTGCAAATTCTGCAAGCTCTGCAGAACGTGCAGATAAAAAAGCGTCCAGCTCGCAGGGTACAGCGTTCGATACGTTTTTAAATGCGGCAGTGGATATGTATAAGGAAGCAGATTCTTTACAGAAATCAGCAGAGTCTGCGGAGATGAGCTATGCACTTGGGTATTCGGACAATATCCATGATGTGGCAGCTGCTGCACGGAAGGCAAGTATTTCCCTGCAGTATACAGTGAAGGTTACAAATGCGGTGGTATCCGCATACAAAGAATTGATGAACATGCAACTATAAATTTATGCATATAGAGTAGGTATCGTATGAGAGAATGGTTTAGTCAGCTACCATCGAAGATAGTTGAGTTTTGGAAAAAGTATACAAAGAGACAGAAGGCGTTATTCTTCTCGGTATTGGCGGCAGTTCTGGTTGCTGTGATCGCATTGGTTGCAATTTTAAACCGGACTTCATATGTGGTATTGTCCACCTTTGAGGATACGGCGACAGCTGCTCAGGCAGCGAATCTGCTGGAAGATAATTCGATTACATACAAGGTCAGTGACGATGCGTTAAAGATTGAGGTTGATGAGAACCAGGTGTCACAGGCACGTCTGCTCCTTGGCGAAAATGGCATTGGAACGAATAATGGACAGTCAGATTATGACAGTCTGTTTAACAATAGCTTCAATACGACAGATTCGGAGAAAAAGCTCAAGGCAAAGCTTTACAAGCAGTCTGAGATGGAACGGGATATTGCATCCATGCAGGGTGTGACGAAGGCTTCGGTTACAATCAATCTGCCGGAAAGCACAAACACGGTTTATGCGAGTGACCAGACTGCTTCAGTCAGCATTATGCTTACCATAAATGGTGACTACAATCAGGAAAGCACAAATGCAATCGTAGAGTATGCGAAAACCTGTGTTGGTAATTCGGATACAAAGGCAATTACAATCGTTGACAACAAGGGCGAATTGTTGTTCTCCGGTCAGAACTCTACCACGAGTGCATCCCCGGTTATCATGGTACAGCAGCAGGTGGAGGAGTATTACAACAGCAAGCTTTGGAACCTGATGGTAAATTCGGGCGTGTATGACGAGGTATCTGTATCGGCAAATCTGGATGTGAATATTTCCCAGCAGGAGATTGAAGATATCAAATATTACTCGAATGACGAGGATGATACCGGTCCGAAATCCTCCCATTATTACTATCTGGCGGAAAATACTGATGGTACCGGTGGCGTGGTTGGTACGGATGCAAATGGTGAGGAAATCACAGATTATAACCTGCTCGATAATGCAAATGCAGGCTCGACTTTGAGCGTTCTGCGTGAAGATTACGAGACGAGCAGTACGACAACCCGTACTGTGACGCCAGTTGGTGATGTCAATATGCAGAATTCCAGCATGGCATTGTATCTGACCCGGTATGAGAACTACTATGAAGATCAGATGAAGGAACAGGGATTGCTGGATGGTACGACGTTTGCGGAGTATCAGGCAGCAAATTCGACACCGACAGAGAATATTAACCCACAGGAAATGGTCGACATGCTTGCCAGTGCAACCGGTATGAAGGCGGCAAATATCTATGTGGTAGAGCGGATCGTTCCAGTCTTTTACCCGGCTGAGACGAAGTCCGTACCGGTACAGAGCATTTTGTCAATCGTACTGGCTGTGATTATTGGTGGATTGTTGTTATTTGTTGTATTCCGCAGCATGAAACCGCATGAGGTTGTCGAGACAGAACCGGAGCTTTCGGTAGAGGCTCTGCTTGCGACAACGAAGGAGAACCAGACTTTGGATGATATTGAGTTTAGTGATAAATCCGCTTCCAAGCAGCAGATTGAGAAATTTGTGGATGAAAACCCGGAAGCAGTGGTGGCATTGTTACGAAATTGGCTAAACGACGATTGGGAGTGATACTATGGCGACAACATTACATTCATCGGATATTACAGGCGTGCAGAAGGCTGCAATTTTGCTGATCGCGCTTGGACCGGAACGTTCCTCTAAGATTTTTCAGCATCTGAAGGATGATGAGATAGAGGCGTTGACATTGGAGATCGCCAATACAAAAAGTGTATCGGCAGAATTAAAGGATGAGGTGCTGGATGAATTCTATGAGGTTTGTCTGGCACAGCAATACATTGCAGAGGGTGGTATTGCTTATGCGAAGGAACTTCTGGACAAGGCACTTGGCGAGGATCGTGCAAGAGATGTCATCGGCAGACTGACCGCATCTTTGCAGGTACGTCCATTTGAGTTCGTACGAAAGGCAGATGCAAGCCAACTTTTAAACTTTATTCAGGACGAGCATCCGCAGACAATCGCGTTGATTCTTGCATATCTTCCGGCATCGCAGGCGGCAGCCGTGGTCAGCGCGCTGGCACCGGAGAAGCAGGCAGACGTTGCAAAGCGTATCGCAATGATGGATCGAACCAGCCCGGATGTAATCAAAGAAGTGGAAAAGATATTGGAGAAGAAACTGGCGTCTCTGGTCAATCAGGATTACACGATTGTCGGTGGTGTGGATTCCATCGTCAATATCCTGAATACGGTCGACCGGAGTACCGAGAAACATATTATGGAAAACCTCGAAATCGAGGAACCGGAATTGGCAGACGAGATCCGCAGAAAGATGTTTGTATTCGAGGATATTCTGCTGCTTGATAACCGTGCAATCCAGACTGTACTCCGTGAGGTGGAGAACAACGAGCTGGCAGTGGCTTTGAAGAATGCAAACGAAGACGTACAGAAGGTGATCTTCGATAACTTGTCATCCCGTCTGGCATCTATGATCAAAGAGGACATGGAGTTTATGGGTCCTGTCCGTCTGAAGGATGTCGAGGATGCACAGCAGAAGATCGTAAATATTATCCGAAAACTGGAGGATGCCGGCGAGATCGTAATTTCCCGTGGTGGAGGTGACGAGATTGTTGTCTAATATTTTTAAATCCGGGATACCAGGCGTGCGTACGGTGTCACAGGAACCGTTTGTGATCGATGCAAACAGCCGTGTGATCGAACCGCCCAAACCGCGTGTGATCCGTCCGAAGAATGATGTACCAGAAGGTTCAGCGGAAGCAGGAGATACTTTCGAGGCAGGCATTACAGAGATGGCTGCGACGATCAATCTGGAAGAGCATAAAGAGCTTTTGGATGACGCGATGGAGAAGGCAAAACTTTTACAGGATGATGCGCGTGAACGGGCACAGAAGATTTTGGAGGATGCCAAGGCGGATGCAGAGGCAATTCGCAAAGCTGCACAGGAAGAGGGTTTTGCAAAAGGGCTCGAAGATGGCAACATGGAAGCGATGCGCCGGGCGGATGAGTATCTGGAGAAGATCAGTCGGGAACGCGATCAGGCACTTGCGCAGGCGCGGGAAGAAATGATGGAGAATATCACAGATACTGAGGAACAGATCGTGGATGTTGCGTGCAAGCTGATCCAGAAGCTGACAGGTATACTGGTCGATGATTATAAGCCAGTGATGATCTACATGATCAATCAGGTGTTAAATGAGGATGAGGATTCCAGAAAGTTCGTCATCCGGGTATCAGAAGAGAATTATACATATATTGCAGATAATGCGGATCGATTGTCCGGAGCTGCGAATCCGGGAATAACCATAGAGATATTCAGCGATACAAAACTACAAAAGGGGCAATGTCAGATCGAGAGTGACACGGGTATCGTGGATCTGTCCATGGACGTGCAGGTGCGGAATTTGATTACCGCTATCAAATTATTATCTACGCAATAAAGGCATAATCGCAGATAGGAATATCTGCGATTCTCTATATATAGCCATAAATGGAGCAATGAAATGTTGAAGAAATTTGACCGAGCAAGATACGATGCACTGTTATATCGTGATTTCAGTGTGCATTACGGAAAAGTAAATAAAGTTGTCGGACTGACGGTAGAATCGGTAGGACCACCGGCAAAGCTGAATGACCTGTGCGAGATCATCTCGAAGGATGGTCTGACAAAGGTCATGGCAGAGGTCGTCGGTTTCCGCGAGAATAAGGTACTACTGATGCCGTATGATTCGGTCGATGGAATCGGACTGGGGGCAACGGTTCGGAATACAGAAGGTGTCCTGCAGGTTCCGGTTGGTGAGGAATTGCTTGGCAAGGTGTTGGATGGCATCGGACGACCGATGGACGGCAGTACGCTCACGACGACGGAGACGTATCCGATTGATGCGCCGCCACCGGATCCACTCAAACGAAAGTTGATTGATGAAGTACTTCCACTTGGGGTAAAAGCGGTGGATGGACTTTTAACGATCGGAAAAGGACAGCGTATCGGCATCTTTGCTGGTAGTGGTGTTGGAAAAAGTACTTTGCTGGGTATGTTTGCCAGAAATACGAAAGCAGATATTAATGTGATCGCACTGATCGGAGAGCGAGGTCGTGAGGTCGGTGAGTTTATCGAGCGAGATCTGGGGGCGGAAGGTCTGAAGCGTTCTGTGCTTGTAATCGCAACCTCGGATAAACCGGCACTGATCCGTAATAAGGCGGCAAAAACAGCAACCGCAATTGCAGAATATTTCCGGGATCAGGGCAAGGATGTCCTGTTGATGATGGATTCCCTGACCCGTTTTTCGATGGCACAACGGGAGATTGGACTGGCATCTGGAGAGCCTCCGGTTACAAGAGGATATCCGCCATCAGTATATGCGGAGCTTCCAAAGGTATTAGAGCGTGCAGGCAATACGCATCAGGGTTCGATTACCGGACTTTATACGGTGCTTGTCGATGGCGATGATTTCAACGAGCCGATCACCGATACGGCGCGAGGTATCTTAGATGGACACATTGTGCTGTCGCGAAATCTGGCACATAAAAACCATTATCCGGCGATTGATATTATGGCGAGTATCTCGCGATGCATGAGTGCGATTGCATCGAAAGAACATAAGCAGGCGGCTGGCAGATTGAAAAATGTACTCGCAACCTACAACGACGCAGAGGATCTGATCAACATAGGTGCCTACAAATCCGGCTCCAACCCGGAGATTGACTATGCAATCACGAAGATCAATCAGGTCAATGCGTATCTGATGCAGGATGTGGACAGTAAGTTTTTGCTGGAGGATGAGCTGAAGCAGTTGTATGCGATTTTTGAATAAGACAGGATGAAGAATGTATGGCGAAGTTTATATATCGAATGCAGAATATCTTGAATATCAAATATAAGCTGGAGGAGTCTGCCAAGCAGGAGTACGCCGAAGCAAGGCAGGCACTTGCGGCAGAGGAACAGAAGCTTGATGCATTAAAAAAACGCAAACAGGGATATTATGAAGCGTATCAGGCATCCATACAGGGAAGGCTGGATTTCCTTGAGATTGAAGAAAATGCAAACAGTATGGATATCTTAGATATGATGATCGAGGAGCAGAATGCAGTGATCCGGCAGAAGAGCAAAGAACTGGAACTTGCCAGACAGAAGATGGCACGCGAGATGCAGGAACGGAAAATGCATGAGAAGCTGAAAGAAAAGAAGTTCGATGAATTTAAACAGGAGTTGAATGCGACCGAGAAACGGGAGACCGATGAGGTGGCGGGATATCAGTTTACAAGTGCAAAGAAAGAGGTGGAAGACAATGGCAAAAAATAAGAGAGAAAAAGGAGAAAACTCCGGTAGCAATAAAGGTGTAGGTATCCTGATCGGTGTTTTGATCGTAATTACATGGCTGAGTGTGATGTGTCTGCTCATAAAATGTGATGTAGGTGGATTTGGAAGCCGTGTGCTCCGCCCAGTATTTAAGGATGTTCCAGTGATCAATAAAATATTGCCGGATGCTTCGGATGAGGAAGTTGCGATTGAGAGTGATTATCCATATACGAATCTGGAGGATGCTTTAAAGCATATTGCAGACCAGGATGCAGCGATTGGCAGCAAGGATGCAGAAATCTCCGAATTAAACGACAAAGTGACGGAATTACAGGCAGAAGTCGATCGCCTGACGACCATTGCAAAGGATCAAAGTGACTTTGAAGATGAAAAAAAGAAATTTTATGACGAAATAGTCTATGGAGATTCGGCTCCAGATACCGATACATATAAAGAGTGGTACAATGAGCTTGATGCGGAATCCGCTGCTGAGATCTATCAGCAGGTATTAGAACAGGATCAGGCAGATGACAGTATCAAGAAAATGGCACAGTCGTACGAAGAAATGAATGCGTCGGAAGCTGCAAAGATTTTGGAGACGATGGGCAATGATCTCGATACAGTTGCACTGATCATGAACAATATGGATGCGCAGTCAAGGGGAAAGGTGCTCGCGGCGATGGATCCGGATTTTGCGGCTGCGGTAACGAAGAAGCTTTTGCCATAGAGCCATTGTATAACTCCAAATAAGAAAAAAAGGAGGAACGCAAATGATTGTAGGAATTCAATCAGGTGGAATCGGAAAAGTCGATATGAGCCAGACGGGCGGAACCACAGACAAATCAAAGTCGAAGGACAAAGCCTCTGGAACATTTGAAGATCTGATGAATCTGGCAGCAACCAATCCGAATACCACCACGCAGACAGCGAATTCTGCAACGATGAAAAACGATGTAGATGCGGTAAAACAGGCAGACACAACGGTTTCTGGCGAGAAAAAGCAGTCAGATCTGAACAAGTATACAAGATCAGATGCGAAGACAGAAACAACGCGTACTACCGGTGCAGAAAAAGCAAAGCGAAACGAAGCACCACAGGAAGTAGAAGGCGACGATTTAAAAGCGGAATTACTTTCGAATAAGCTGAAAAAGCTTCTGAATGTGGACGATGAGACATTGCAGAATCTCTTGCAGACAGCGGGACTTACAATGCAGGATCTGCTTGATCCGGCTGTGATGAAGGATTTTATTTTGCAGATCAATGATGCAACATCTGTGGATCTGCTGATTGACGAATCCCTGAATAATCTTATGCAGCAGGCAATGCAGCTTCTGGATGAGGTTTTGAATGTGGTGGATGAGACAGTGATTTCAACAGAAGTGCCAGTTGAGGAACTGCTTCCAGAGGAGTCGTCATCTGCACAGACAGAGCCACAGGAGACGGTTGTGGATGCAGAAAAGCCACAGACAGTGGAAGCAAAAACAGAGACGGTTGCACAGACGACACCGGAGGAGGATGTTACCCGGACGGATGGTAAAAGTGTTGAAACCCAGACTGTTGACACAGAAGTACAGGTGACTGTGCAGACAGAGGATGCTGGAGATTCGGATGCTTCTGCAGATATGATGAAACAGAATGCAGAGGGTGTGATTTCCAATCTGAATCAGGCGATGGCACAGGCGACAGGCGAAGAGATTGCAGCAACACCGTTTGATACGTCGGTAACACAGACGGATATTGTCCGTCAGGTAGTGGATGAGATCAGAGTGAACTTATCGAAAGATGTCACATCGATGACCTTACAGCTGAATCCGGAACAGCTGGGAAAAGTACAGATTCATGTATCCACGAAAAATGGTGTGATGCAGGCACAGATCATTGCAGAAACAGAGGCGGCAAAGGCAGCCGTGGAGTCAGGGCTGGCAGTTCTGAAGGAAGCTTTTGAAAATCAGGATCTCAAAGTAGATGCCATTGAGGTAATGGTTGGAACACCGGATTATTTCATGGAAGAAAGCGGTGCGGAAGCACAGATGGAACAAAAAGAGCAAAAGTCAGGAAATTCGACTGGCCCGGTTAATTTCACAGGCAATTCAGACGATGATATAATTGAGGATGTGTCTTTGGAGACAGAAATGATGAAGGCACAGGGAAATCAAGTAAATTATATGGCGTGATAAGACCTAAGAAAGGAGGCAGAACATGGCAGTTGATTCAGCAATTAGCAGTATCGCAAACAGCTCAAGCAGTTATTCCGCAACATCCAAGGGAAAGACATCCGGAAGCGATCTGGACAAGGAAGCGTTTTTGAATCTGCTTGTAACACAGATGCAGTATCAGGATCCTTTAAATCCAAGTGATAATACAGAGTATATGTCACAGCTTGCACAGTATTCTGCTTTGGAGGCGCAGCTTAATATCAGTGATACACTGGATAAGGGAAACAACCTGAATCTGGTCGGCAAATATGTAATTATGAACACGACCGATTCATCCGGTAAACAGGCAATGATCAGTGGACTGGTAGAGTATGCGACAGTTAAGGATGGCGATGTGTATCTGTCGGTCAATAACACATATTATCCGGCAGAGGATCTGGATTCTGTGATTGACTATGATTATTATCTGTATTTGAAACAGCATGCAAACAGTGATGGAACGATTAACAAGGATAATAATACAGGCGACAGTACGAACGGTACGGATAATGTCGGTGGCAAGACAGATGATTTGGATAAAACAGATGCTGCGGACAAGACGAAAGAAGCTTAGGGAATGACAGTTTATGCAGAACAAGGAGGGAATGCATATGCGATCTTTCGATGTCGATTTTCTTTCCATGGGACAGGCTGCAAATCTGTATTTCCAGAATGTGAAGCCGGAAAAAACGACAGAACCAAACAAAGAAGTTGTCAGCTTTCAGGATGTACTAAATGCAAAAGTAGAACAGGAAGTGAAATTTTCCAAGCATGCAAATCAGCGGCTGGAAAACCGGAATATTGAATTGTCCAAGGATCAGCTTGAACGTCTGAATCAGGGCGTTGGACAGGCACGGACAAAGCAGATTCAGGAATCACTCGTGATGATGGACAATCTTGCATTTATCGTAAATGTTAAAAACAATACCGTAGTCACTGCGATGGAGCAGGGAGAAAGCGGACAGGTGTTTACCAATATTGACGGAGCCGTCATTGTATAAGAAAAAGCCGGACCGATAAGGAGGCTTTTGGTTTTCCGAATGACAGAGGAAAAACTAAAACAAGATTATGGAGGTCAAAAATTATGATGAGATCACTTTATTCCGGTGTTGCCGGACTTAAGACACATCAGACAAAAATGGACGTTATCGGTAATAATATCGCGAACGTTAATACAACAGGATTCAAATCTTCATCGGTGTTATTCAGCGATGTTTTATATCAGACAAGTGCCAATGCGACCGGTGCGACAGCTACCACAGGTGGTACAAACGCATCTCAGATCGGTCTTGGTGCCAAGACATCATCCATTCAAACATCAATCACACAGAATGGTAGTGCACAGACAACAAACAATACATATGATATGATGCTTTCCGGTTCTGCGTTCTTTGTAGTCAGCCGTGGTGGAACAAATTATTTTACTAAGGTAGGTTCTTTTGGCGTTGATGGAAGTGGTTGCCTTGTAAACGGAAGTGGATATCAGGTTATGGGATGGCAGGTTGATCCGGATAATCCGAATCAGATCAAGAAGGATACGGTATCGGCACTTTATCCGGAGTCTGAAGATAACAAGGTGTCATCTCCACAGATGACAACCGATGCACATCTGACCGGAAATATTGATATGACAGATCCTGAACTTACATCTGTGGATGGACGCGCAATTTCAGTATCCATCTATGATGCACTTGGTTATAATTATACAGTAAAATTCAAGTTAACGCAGGATCAGAACCAGGCGGATAAGTCTTTGTATAATCTTGAGATTGTGTCCATCAAGGATTCAAATAATATTGAGATAACAGGAACGGACGATCCGACAACGGCTACTGTTGAAGGCGGTTATAAAGCTACAATCGGAGGCGCCAATTCCATTCAGGTTAAATTCGATGCGGATACAGGTAACTTTGAATATGTTGGAGCAGCGGGACAAAAGAATGCGATGCTTGAGATTAAACCGAATAATCCGAACGAGAAGGGCGATGTGTTCCAGTCTGTAATCAATGGTGAGGCTGTCGATGGAATTGATGTCAATTTCTCGTATCTGACAAGATTTGAATCAAACGGTAAGTCTACAGTAAAGGCAGTACGTGGAGCTGCGGATTCTACCGGAGGCGGTCGCTCCATGGGTAAGTTAAATGATGTCAGAATTGATGAGACAGGTAAGCTTTATGGCGTTTATACGAATGGTGAGACAAAACTGCTTGGACAGATATCTGTTGCAACCTTTGCAAACCCGATGGCGCTTGAAGCACTTGGAAACAGCGTGTACACAACTACACAGAACTCTGGTTACTTTGATGGTATCGGAACATCTGTTGATGAGGATGGTGGAAAAATCTCGCAGGGCGTTTTGGAAATGTCAAATGTTGATTTGTCGGCAGAGTTCACTGATATGATTACAACCCAGAGAGGATTTCAGGCAAATTCAAGAATTATCACAACCTCAGATTCCATGCTTGAAGAGCTTGTAAACCTGAAGCGGTAATTTATAAATAAAAGGGCAGGTATTTTCTACTTTTGACGATGTGAAAAAGTGGAAAATGCCTGCCTTATTTTGTAGACATAAAAATCGAACTGTGCTATAATTAGCCTAATTGTAATGTCGGAAAATGTGTAATCTTTCAGGGAGTACAGAGATATGATTGAAGTAACCAGATTAAAAGGGAAAAAGATGATGATCAATGCCGAACTGATTGAGACGGTGGAGGAGACTCCGGATACTGTAATTACACTGACTAACGGCAAGAAATTCGTCGTGAGTGAGTCTGCCGAGGAAGTAACCTCACTTGTGATCGGCTATAAGAGAAAAATATTCGCTTTATTCTTAGATAGTGGGAACAAGGCAGAAAATGTATAGGGGATAACAACATGGATTTTACATCAATCATAGGAATGGTGGCTGCATTTGGCTTGATGATTTACGGAATGGTAAATGGTCATGATTTCAGTGTAATTGTAGATAACTTTGTCGATATACCATCTGTATATATTGTATTTGGTGGTGTTTTGGGTTGTGCGTTTGCCGGAAATTCTTTAAAGGGATTTTTATCTGGTTTAAAGTCCATTAGTCTGATTTTCAAGAATCCAAAGTCGGATGAGGCAGGTACAATCAAATCAATTATTGAGCTTTCCAACCTTGCGAGAAGAGAAGGCTTACTTGCATTGGAAGAATCGGCAAATAATTTGGAAGATGAATTTATGAAAAAAGGAATCATGCTGATTGTCGATGGTACGGATCCGGAGCTTGTACGAAGCATTTTGGAAGCAGAACTTGTGAATGTAGATTCCCGGCATCAGGGGAATATTACATTTTGGAAAAATATTGCATCTGCAGGTCCTGCCTGGGGTATGATTGGTACGTTGCTTGGATTGATTAATATGTTGAAGAATCTGTCAGATCCGGATTCCATCGGACCGAATATGTCGGTCGCACTTGTAACAACGTTGTATGGTTCTATCATAGCCAACTGGTTATGTGCGCCGATTGTTGCGAAGCTGTCGCTTCAGAATGAGACTGAAATTAAATTAAAAGAAGTTATGATTGAGGGTATTTTGTCGATTCAGGCAGGTGAGAATCCTCGCGTCATAGAAGAAAAACTGAAGTCATTCCTGGCACCAAAGGATCGTCAGGAATTTGAAGAAGAGGGCGGTGGTCACTAATGGCAAAAAGAAAGCAACAGCCACCGGATGAAGGATCACCGGCATGGATGTCCACATTCAGTGATCTGATGAACCTGTTACTCTGCTTCTTCATATTACTTTTTGCAAGTTCTACAATGGATGAAGGCAAAATCCAAAAGATTGCCGCATCATTTGATAATCTGTCATTCAGTGTGATCAGCGAAGGAAGTGTTTCGCTTTTGACGGGAGAAATGTTATCTGGAGGTATGACACAGCTTGCAGATACTGACAGTGTGTTGTCGGAAGCAGGCAAGAACATCGACGGAAACACAGGGGACAAGTCAAGCAGTGCATCCCCGACGGATGCGGAGCATCTGTCAGATAACGACCTGCAGGCTGAAGTAGAACGCCGGGGCGAACAACAGTCAGAAGAAATGTATGAGGAAGTCATGCAGATGGCAGAGACCTATGCAATTGATGACCAGATTATCCTTGATTTTAACGATCAGTATGTGGAGCTGGATCTGAATGGTTCGATTCTGTTTGATTCCGGTAATGCGGAGATCAAAGATAATTCCAAGCTGTTTTTGCAGAAGATTGCACAAATCCTTGTCAAGTACAAATACAATGTAATCGAGATTGAGGGACACACGGATAATATCCCAATCTCAAATTCAAAGTATGAAGATAATCGCTCACTTTCCTCAGAACGTGCGCGCAGTGTTTATGAATATGTTGTGTCGCAGGAGCATTTCATAGACAGCAACATCAAGATTGCCGGCTATGGAGACAGCCGTCCGGTTGCGTCAAACGAGACAGAAGAGGGAAGAGCGAAGAATCGTAGAGTTGCGATTAAAATCTACAACAAGCAGAATTCAAATAATTAAGGAGTCAGAAACATGAAGAAAAATCTTATAACCGTTGTTATATTAGCAATTAGTATTATAAACCTTGTGTTTAATATTTTGCTTGTGTTTGTGTTTATGCCTTCCACATCGAAGACAAACAAACTGATTACCGATATTGCAGAGGTTCTTGATATTGAGATCGCTTCGCAGACAAAGGACGACAGTACATTTGATGTTAGCAATCTGGCACATTACCAGTTGGAACAGGGAAATCCAATCAACCTGAAAAATGATGGTTCGGGTGACCTGCATGTTGTACAGTATGGTTTGACAATCAATATGGACAAGACAGCCAGTGATTACTCCAAGGTATCTGCCAACATCGAAGCATCTACCGCGATGATCTACGATATGGCGAGAAACATCATTGGAAGCTATACATATACCGAAGTGATTGACGGAGAGACAACCACGAACAAGATCAAAGAGGAATTGTTGAAACAGCTCAAGGAAACATTTAATACTGAATGTATTTATTCTGTAAGCTTTTACAATTGGGTTGCACAGTAGATTATTGCCAGCAGGAGGTGAGAAAACGTGGCTGACGTACTCTCACAAAACGAAATAGATGCGCTCTTGAAGCAATTATCCACTGGAGAGCTTGATGCGGACGACTTTACAGAGACTAAAAGTGTAAAAGTCAAGGAGTACGATTTTTCAAGACCAGCCAAGTTTTCAAAAGAGCATCTGCGTACATTAGAGATTATATTTGAACATTACGGAAGATTATTGAGTAGTAACCTGCCAGCGTATCTGCGGAAGAATGTGCAGGTTGAGGTAATGAACTCAGAGGCAGTTACATATTCAGAATTTTCCAACGCCTTATCCAATCCGGTATTGCTTGGTGTTGTCAATATGGCACCGTTATCGGGCAATATCATTATCGAGATTGCGACCAATCTTGGATACGCGATTATCGACCGTCTGCTTGGCGGAGTTGGAGAACCGTTAGAGAAGAAAAGAGAATTTTCTGAGATTGAGCTTTCCATCTTGGAAAAAATATTTACCATATTGATCGATCTGTTGCGGGAACCGTGGACAAATGTTGTAGAGATTCATCCATATCTGGAACGAATCGAGACGAATCCGCAGTTTGCACAGATCATTTCGCCGACAGAGATGATTGCGATTGTAACGGTCAACATCAATATCGGCGGAGTTGAGGGTTTGATGAATATCTGTCTGCCATATCTGACACTCGAAGATGTTATGGACAAGCTGAATACCAAATACTGGTTTTCAACGATGCAGGATCGAGACGAGACGAGTTATGCTGATGTTATCGAGACTGCAATCAACCGGGCACTGATCCCGGTATCCGCAGAGCTGGGAAAAAGCTCACTCACCGTTATGGATTTCATTAATCTGCAGGTGGGAGATGTGATCAAGCTGAATCGAAAGATTGAAGACGAGCTTGATATTTATGTGGGCAATATAGTAAAATTTAAAGCGTTGCCCGGATCGTTTAACGATGATTACGCAGTGAAAGTAACTGAAATTATAAGAGAGGAGGAATAACAGAACATGGACGGAATGTTATCTCAGGAAGAGATTAACGCATTGCTTGGGAATATGAATACAGGTTCTTCCTCTACCCAGACAAGTAACGATGCCATACTTTCCGATGAGGAAAAAGATGCGATCGGAGAAATCTCCAATATTTGTATGGGTACGGCGGCAACAACGCTGTACTCACTGGTAAACCAGAAGGTTGTGATCACAACACCGGTTGTTGAGATTACGAACTGGGATAAGCTTACAGCAGAGTACGCAAAACCATGTGTATTTATCAATATCCTGTATAAAGATGGTATTGATGGAAATAATGTACTGATTTTAAAAGAAGATGATGTAAAGGTCATTACAGATCTGATGATGGGGGGCGATGGATTAAATCCTGCACCAGAGCTGACAGAGCTGCATTTCTCAGCCATCTGTGAGGCGATGAACCAGATGATGGGAAGTTCCGCAACTTCATTATCTTCGATGCTGAATTGTAAGATTGATATCAGCCCACCGGAAGCAGAGCTGGTGGATATGGCTGGCAATATCGATGTTGCAAAGGCCAGTGACTTTTTAGATAAGGATTTTGTGCGTGTCACGTTCCGGATGACGATCGGAGATCTCGTAGACAGCACGATTATGCAGTTATACCCGATTCAGTTCGCAAGAGATCTTTATAAGAAATTTAGCGGGGAATCGGAAGAAAAGGAGGAAACACCACCGCCGGCTCCACAACCGGAACCACAGCCACAACCGGTTCCACAGCCACAGCCGCAGCCGCAACCTGCGACGGGAATGCCGATGGGGCAGCCGATGATGGGACAATCTATGATGCCACAGATGATGCAGCCGGATGTCAATGTACAGAATGTACAGTTCCAGGCATTTAACCCGGTTATGAATCCTGCGTTGCAGCAGGAAAATATTGACTTGATTATGGATGTTCCTTTGGAAGTGTCGGTCGTTTTGGGACGGACGAGAAAATCCATCAAGGAGATTCTGGAGTTTGCACCGGGAACGATCATTGAGTTGGATAAGCTTGCCGGTGAACCGATCGATGTGATGGTAAACCAGAAGCTGGTTGCAAAGGGAGAAGTTGTTGTAATCGAAGAAAGTTTTGGTATCAGAATTACTGAAATAATAAAAGAAAAAATCTAAGTTTTAAGGAGTAATGATATGGCAAAGAGTATACTTATTTGTGATGATGCTGCATTTATGAGAATGATGATCAAGGACATTCTGGTAAAGAATGGATACAACATTGCTGGTGAAGCAGAAAACGGCGTAAAGGCTGTTGAGAAATATCAAGAGACAAAACCGGATTTGGTATTGATGGATATCACAATGCCAGAGATGGATGGTATTCAGGCATTGAAGAAGATTAAGGCAATCGATGCAAACGCAAGTGTTGTAATGTGTTCTGCAATGGGACAGCAGGCGATGGTTATTGAATCCATTCAGTCTGGTGCCAGAGATTTCATTGTAAAGCCATTCCAGCCGGATCGTGTCATTGAAGCAGTGAAAAAGGCAGTGGAATAGTATGTTTTTTGGCGCAATTCTTACGAGTGGTTTTTCTGCTGGCTGGAGTATTGTCAAACTGATATTGATCACGGTCTTAGTTTTGGTTTTAGCATTTTATTCTACGAGACTGATCGCGAAATATCAGAACAATGCATGGTCAGCGAAGAATAATATTCAGTTTATTGAATCTTATCGTGTCGGTGGCAACAAGATGGTTGCCATTGCAAAGATAGGAGAGAAATATTTTGCCTTGGGAATTGGGAAAGAAGAGATTCATGTGATCGCGGAATTAAAGAAAGACGATCTAAAGCTTCCAGATCAGATGGTGGATGCCACAGTCGAAAAGACACCGAAGATGAGCTTCAAAGAAGTTCTGGCGAACATGAAGGGAAACGCAAAAGACGATAACGAAAAGTAGGTATAGAAATGAAATTCAGTAAATTACGAAAATTTTTAGTGCTATTTCTTATACCGCTTGCGTTTGTTGTTATTTTTTCCGGTACAGGTGCTGTTCATGCAACGACTGTGACACCGGATACCGGAGCAGAAGAGGGACAGGTCGACAGTGTGACATCGGATAATAACGATGCGACGACACTTGGTTTATCTTTGAGTACGAACTCAGATGAGACGTCTCTTTCCGGTACACTTCAGATTTTATTGATCATAACAGTAATTTCGTTAGCTCCATCAATTCTGGTTATGGTGACCTCATTTACACGAATCATTATCGTGTTACATTTTGTGCGGACGGCAATCGGTACGCAGAGTTCACCACCTAATAACGTTTTGATAGGGCTCTCGTTATTTTTAACCCTTTTTATTATGAGCCCGGTAATTGCTCAGATAAAGACGGAAGCGTATGATCCGCTGGTAGCTGAAGAGATAACGCAGCAGGAGGCATTGGAACGAGGAATACAGCCGTTGCGGGAGTTTATGCTGAAACAGACACGGCAGGATGATCTGCGTTTGTTTATGGATATCGCAAAGATAGAGCCGGTAGAAAGTGTAGATGAGCTTTCCATCACGATTATTATTCCTGCATTTATCATCAGTGAATTGCGGGCAGCGTTTATCATAGGATTTTTGATTTATGTTCCGTTTATCGTGATTGATATGGTAGTATCTTCTGTGCTTATGTCTATGGGTATGATGATGCTGCCGCCGACGACAATCTCCATGCCGTTCAAGATTCTGCTGTTTATTCTTGCAGATGGATGGAATCTGGTTATCGGACAACTTGTAAATTCGTTTAATTTTTGACAGTAGAGTAACGAGGTGATTGTATGAGTACAGGCGATGTCGTAGCTATCACGGTGGAGGCTGTGTGGCTTGTAATCAAATGTAGTGCGCCGATGTTAATTACATCTTTGGTAATTGGTTTGATCATCAGTATCTTCCAGACAGTGACTTCTATTCAGGAGCAGACGCTGACGTTTGTACCGAAGATGATCTGTGTATTTTTGTCACTCATCATCTGTGGAGACTGGATCTTGAATAACATCCTGTCCTTTATACAGGATTTGTATAGTCGGTTTGGAGAGTTTGTGGGGTAATAAACGATGTCCTTTACGATATCGACGCTGACACTGGAAGCATTTCTGCTAGTGCTTGTCCGTGTCGCTTGTTTTACATCAATTGCACCTATTTTTGGACATAATTCTCTGAATGCGAGAATGAAGATATCCATTGCGTTTTTTGTATCCCTGATCCTGTATCAGGTAGTCGATGTATCCCTACCGGAATATACAAACGTACTTGGGTATACGACGCTTGTGTTAGAAGAAGCACTGGTTGGTCTGTTGCTTGGATTTGTAGCGGGACTTTCAATGAAAGCACTGGCAATCGCAGGAGAATTTATCGACCGGGAAATCGGATTTTCGATGGCAACGACCTTTGATCCGAATCAGGGTATGGTGACGATCACAGGTGAATTATACGATAAGATTGTGTGTCTGGTTATCATGATATCCAATCTGCATTATTATATATTGTCTGCGGCAGCACAGTCGTTTGAACTGGTGCCGGTCGGAAGAATCGTGCTAAGCCCGGATGTGATCTACACATCCCTGATTCAGTTTATCGTGCAGATGTTTATGATTGGATTCCGTATCGCGATGCCAGTATTTTTGGGCGCGACCATGTTGAATGTCATTTTGGGGGTGCTTGCAAAGAGTTCTCCGCAGATGAACATGTTCGCGATTGGTATGCAGTTGAAAGTATTTGTTGGTTTATTTTTGCTTGCTGTTTGTATTATGTTCGTTCCGAACATTGCAAATTATATTATGGAACGTATGCGTGATATGATCCAGACGATATTAGGAGGGTTGTGACGTGTTTTCTCTGGAAGAAAAACGGACACCGCTTTTGCTTGCCTATGATCTGCAGTTGTTTGCAAACGATGAGGGCGGGGAGAAGACGGAAGAACCAACCGCAAAGAAAATCGAAGATTCCCGAAAAGAAGGTCAGGTGGCAAAGAGCAAAGAACTCACATCTGCGGCTATGCTTCTGGCATTTTTTTTGTGCTTGCGGATATTTATGTCGTTTATCGGAGAACGTCTCGTCAATGTATTTCCTTATTTTTGGCGTGATATCGCAAATGAAACAGGAGATGGATTTACGCATGTGCGTGCATGGCAGATCGTGCTTGATACGGTACAGTATATTGCGATTACGATTGCACCGTTTGTTATATTTGCATTTGTGATTGCGTTTTTATCACAGCGAATCCAGATCACGTGGAAGGTGACATCAAAACCGATGGAACCGAAACTTAACAAGCTGAGTCCAATCAGTGGATTTAAGCGTATGTTTTCCAAACAGTCACTGTTCGAGCTGGTGCTGTCAATCTTTAAAATCGTTGTTTTTTCGGCAGTGGCATATTCGGTTGTCAAGGATAATGTCGGAATTTTTGTGACGGCGTATGATCTGACGATACAGGATTGTCTTGGAATCCTGTTTGACATGGTGATGGAGCTTGGCATCAAGATATCGGTGACATATCTGGCACTTGCGCTTGGAGACTGGGTGTTCCAGAAATGGAAACATAAAAAAGACCTGCGTATGACAAAGCAGGAAGTCAAAGATGAGTATAAGAATCAGGAAGGAGATCCAAAGGTCAAGTCACAGCAGCGACAGCGGATGCAGCAGGCGGCACGGCGGAGAATGATGCAGAGCGTGCCGGAGGCGGATGTTGTTATTACGAACCCGACGCATTTTGCCGTTGCCTTAAAATACGATAATACGGTCAGCATGGCTCCGGTTGTCGTAGCCAAGGGTGCCGATTATCTGGCATTTAAGATCAAAGATCTCGCAAAAGAAAATGACATCGAGATTGTCGAAGATAAGCCGCTCGCGCGGATGTTATATGCAAATGTTGAGGTTGGAAATGAGATTCCACCAGAATTGTATCAGGCGGTCGCAGAAGTGCTTGCCTATGTATATAAATTAAAGAATAAAGTAAGTTAGCAAATGAATGAAAATAAGATCACACAGGAAAGGATGGTGATGGTATGAAGAAAAATGATATATTTTTAGGAATCTATCTGCTTGCAGCAGTTGTATTTCTGATTATCCCGATTCCGAGTACCATGCTGGACTGGCTGATCTTATTCAATATCTCCATGTCACTGATCATTGTATTTAACTGTCTGTTTACGAGCGAGACACTGAATATGTCTGGATTTCCGACACTGTTGCTTTTTACGACAGTGTTCCGTATATCCTTAAATGTATCTTCCACACGATTGATCTTGTCGACCGGTAATCCAGGTAAAGTCGTTCAGGTGTTTGGTTCGTTTGTTGGTGGTGGAAACCTCGTCATTGGTGCAATCGTCTTTATCGTGTTGATCATCGTCCAGATGATGGTAATCAACAAAGGTTCCGAGCGAGTATCTGAGGTAACGGCACGATTCACATTGGATGCAATGCCGGGAAAACAGATGGCGATTGATGCGGATCTTTCATCCGGAGCCATTGATGACAAAGAGGCAATCCGCAGGAGAGATAAGATCCAGCAGGAATCCGCATTCTTCGGAGCCATGGATGGTGCGTCCAAGTACGTTAAAGGAGATGCAACCGCAGGTCTGATTATTACTCTGATCAATATCGTGGGTGGTCTGATTATGGGCATGACACAGCAGGGACTTAGCTTTTCCGATGCGATCAGTAAGTACACAATTCTTACGATTGGTGATGGTCTGGTATCCCAGATACCGTCGATGATGATCTCGCTTTCGACAGGTATTCTCGTTACAAAGGCATCGAAGGAGGAGAATATTGGAGATATCCTGATCGGACAGTTATTCAGTATTCCAAAGGTATTGTTGCTCGTTGGTATCACAATGCTTCTGTTCGGTATATTCACACCACTGAATTTCTTCTTCTGCGCGGTCTATGGCGTACTGTTTATCGTGCTTTCCTTCTCCGTCAAGGGCAAGGAAGAGGCACAGGCAATCAAGGAGGAAGTCGAAGAAGAGGAAGTCCAGGCAGAAGAGGTTCGAAGGCACGAAAATGTCAATTCTCTGCTGCAGGTAGATCCTATTGAACTCGAATTTGGATATGGTATAATACCGTTAGCAGATGTCAATCAGGGCGGTGATCTGCTTGACCGTGTCGTTATGATACGACGACAGATCGCACTGGAGCTTGGCGCTGTTGTGCCAATCATCCGTCTGCGTGATAATATCCAGCTTAATCCAAACCAGTATATTATTAAAATCAAGGGAATTCAGGTCAGTGAGGGTGAGATCTTATTTGACCATTATATGGCGATGAATCCAGGGTACGTCGAGGATGAGATTGTTGGTATTCCGACATTAGAGCCGGCATTCCATCTGGAGGCAATGTGGATTACGGAATCCCAGCGGGAACGCGCAGAATCACTTGGCTATACCGTTGTTGATCCACCATCGATCATTGCAACACATCTGACAGAGGTTATCAAGCAGCACCTTGATGAGCTTCTGACGAGACAAGATGTACAGAACCTGATTGATAATATCAAGGACAACAATAAGACACTGGTAGATGAACTTGTACCGAAGCTGCTCAGTGTCGGTGATATCCAGAAGGTATTGCAGAATCTGCTTCGGGAAGGTATCTCCATCCGGGATCTTGTCACGATCTTCGAGACGCTCGCGGATTATGCGGCAACGAGCCGGGATACCGATATTCTGACCGAGTATGTCCGGCAGAGTTTAAAACGTGCGATCTCCAACAAATATTTTGGCGATGGAGAATCCGGCACCGTAGTGACGCTGGATCCACAGATCGAGCAGATGATCATGGGTTCTGTGAAGCAAACCGAACAGGGCGCATTTATCTCATTAGATCCGGCAGTAACGAAGAGCATCTTAAAGGCGACGGAGGACGAGGTCAAGAAGCTGGAGAGCAAGGGCGATGCACCGATTGTTGTTACATCACCGATTGTTCGTATGTATTTTAAGAAATTAACAAGTGACTACTTGAAAGACCTGATTGTTATCTCATATAATGAGATTGATTCGGAAGTGGAATTAAAATCCGTGGGAGTGATAACGATTCATGATAATTAAGAAGTATAAAGCACTAACTGAAAAAGAAGCAATCCTGCTCGCCAAGGAGGATCTGGGACCGGATGCGATCGTAATGAATGTGAAAAAAATCAAGCCGGGAGGAATCATGCGTCTCTTTAAAAAGTCGCGCGTGGAGCTGACGGCAGCGATCGATGATGATATGGAGGAACAGGCGGCGACTACTGCACCAGCAGCGGCGCCATCTGTCAAATCGGATGAACAGACAATTGATCTCAGGCAGGAACGCCGGGGTGAGTCCGCCGAGGAACCGTTCCTGTTTGGCAAGGCGTTTGGAGAGAACAAGGATTCCTACAGCGAGGAAGCACAGAACGCGATTGAGGAGAAAATTAACAGTATCGCGAAGCTTCTCGAACAGCAGATGCAGACACAGAAGTCAGCGGAAGCCTCGATTAAGGAAGCCGCCAATCAGGCGATTTCTTCAGGTGAGGCGACTGTAAAGGCGGAAGAAAAGAAAACGGAACCAGAGCAGTCGGGCAATAAGGTTGTGGATCTTGTAATCAAACAGTTGATGGACAGCGAGGTTTCGGAGGCACATGCAAAGGAAATCATTGACGAGCTGACTGTGAAGGATGATAAACAGCCGATCGACAACATACTGGCAAACGTATACCAGAAGATCGTTCTGAAGCTCGGCGAAATCCAGCCGTTAACTGCCGGTGAGAAGAAACCGAAGGTTGTATTTTTTGTCGGAAATACCGGCGTTGGAAAGACAACCACGATGGCAAAGCTGGCGTCGCTCTGTACGCTGGATATGAAATTAAAATGTGCGATGTTTTCTATCGACACATATCGTATTGCAGCAATTGAGCAGTTAAAGACGTATGCAAATATTTTGTCTGCGCCAATGGAGGTTGTGTATACTCCGGAGGAGATGGCGCAGAGTGTAGAAAAGTTTAAAAACTATGATCTGATCTTAGTTGACACAGCCGGACGCTCCCATAAGAGCGAAGAGCAGAAGGAAGACTTAAAGCAGATCATTGATTCCGTGAAGGAGTACGAGACAGAAGTGTTCCTCGTTGTATCTGCCACGGTAAAATATGCGGATCTGCTTTCCATTGCCAACACGTATGGCGAACTGTTTGATTATAATCTTATTTTCACAAAACTGGATGAGACAAATGGTCTGGGAAGCATATTGAATCTGAAACTGGATACAGGAAAACCGCTTTCTTATGTGACATGGGGACAGAATGTGCCGGATGATATCGGCGTTCTGGATCCACAGATTATTGCTAAGAAATTGTTAGGAGGTGGAAAGTGATGGATCAGGCAACGAAATTACGGGAACGCGTGCAGACCAATCAGGAAATCTCCAATGCAAGGGTAATTGCAATTACAAGTGGAAAGGGCGGTGTCGGCAAGACGACATTGTCAGTCAATATTGCGCTGGAGCTTGCGCGGCGCGGCAAAAAAGTGGTTGTATTTGACGCGGACTTCGGATTGGCAAATGTCGAGGTCATGCTTGGAATCCGCCCACAATATAACTTATTGGATCTGATACATAATAATAAATCTATGACAGAGATCATTACGCAGGGACCGGAAGGAATTGGATTTATCTCCGGTGGTTCGGGGGTGTCCGAGCTTGCGACACTCGATAATGCGAGTATCAAACTTTTGATTTCCGAATTAGTGAAGCTCGACCAGATGTATGATGTTGTAATTATTGATACAGGTGCGGGGATTACGGATTCCGTTATGGAGTTCGTCATGATGAGCCCGGAGGTCGTTCTGGTTGTGACACCGGAACCGACATCCATTACAGATTCTTACTCATTGCTTAAAGTACTGCGTAGAAAGAACAGCTTCAATCCGCTCTATAAGACAATCCATGTTGTAGCCAACCGTGTGGAAAATGAGGCGGAAGGGGCAGAAATCTTCCACAAGATCGATACGGTGTCTTCAAAGTTTTTGAATACAAAGCTTTCATTTCTGGGCGCTGTGCTGCAGGATAAGAATGCTTCCATGGCGGTTATTGAGCAGAAACCACTTGTGCAGGCATATCCGGGAACGACAGCCACAAAGGGAATCTGCCAGCTTGTCAATCGTCTGAGTGACGATACGGTTGAGGAGAGTAAGAAAAAAGAAGGAATTGCACGGGTATTTATTGATTTCTTCCGTTCAAAGAAGAGAATCCGTTAATTGTTAGATATAGACAGCAGAAAAAGGAAAAGATGGTACGTATGAATGGGAATAGCGATAGGTAATAAAATTGAATTGGTGCGACTCGATCAGGTTATTCGTAACGAGCAGAATAAAAAGGTCTATGTGAGCAAAATCTATGATATTCTGGATCAGGATAAATTACAGATTGCGATGCCGATTTTTGAGGGACGGATCGTACCTTTGGATTTAGATGAGCGTTATACGGCATGCTTTTATACAGAGCGTGGCTTGCTGCAATGCAATGTACAGGTAACTTCGCGTTATAAGAGCGGAAATCTGTTTTTCCTTGATATCAAGCTGCTTGGTGCCTTGGAGAAGGTGCAGCGGCGGCAGTTTTACCGGTATGACTGCCTGATCGATGCGCAGATCAGAGTGGTTTCGGATGAAGAATATGATACGGGAATTCCAGATGATATCTCTGTCCCGGAGGATGCCCTGCCGTGGCAGCCGGCACGAATTGTAGATATCAGTGGTGGTGGTCTCAGACTGAACCAGAGAACCAACATTGAGCGCAACGAAGTGGTAAAGGTAAAATTCATGGTCTCTATTGTCGGAGAAATTTTACAGTTTAATTTATTTGCGCGTATATTATCAAGTACACCTGTACGCGAACGTTCGGATATGTTTGAACAGCGTATGGAATTTTTGAAAATAACACAGGACGAGCGTGATAAGATTGTTCGTTTTATTTTTGAAAGTGAAAGAATGGAAATAGCGAATGGAAAACGATCCTAAAAAAATATTACTAATAGATGACTCTGCACTCATGAGAAGAGTCATGTCTGATATAATAAACCATATTGATGGATTTACAGTTGCATATCTTGCGGCGGATGGAGAGGAAGGTTATGCATATCTGTCGAAGCAGAACGATATTGACGTTGTTATGACGGATATCGATATGCCAAAGATGGATGGTCTGACCTTGATCAAAAAGTCGAAGGAAGCAGGTGTTGTTGCTCCATTTATTGTATTCAGTGCAAGAGAGGATTCCTATGCAGTCTTTACAGCACTGGATCTGGGCGCGATTGAGTTTATCCGGAAACCGGAACATATCTTTCAAAAGGATGTGCAGAGGTATGCTGAGAAGATCAAAAAAGCGCTCTGTATGGCAGTGGAGGTAAAGGAACGCACTCTGCATAAGGCGGAGGCTGCTTGTACCATGGAGCCGGAAAAACCTGTAATCATCAAAAAAAAGCATAGACAGAAAAACGGAAAAAAACTGGTGGCACTTGTGTGTTCCACTGGTGGACCACGGGCACTGCAGTCTGTGATACCAAAGCTTCCGAAAAATCTTGCTGCACCGGTTGTTTTAGTACAGCATATGCCAGAGGGATTTACGAAGACACTTGCGATGCGATTAAACGAGCAGAGCGCGGTATCTGTGAAGGAGGCTGCAGAGGGCGATGTATTAAAGAATGGTCATGTCTACATTGCCAAGGGTGGAACCCATCTGGCACTGCATGAAACAGCGAAGGGCTGTGAAGTGTTTTTCGATGAGACACCGCCAATCGGGGGCTTGAAACCGTGTGGAAATGTCATGCTTTCAAGTTTAAGTCATGTATCATATGACGAGATCATATGTGTCATTTTAACCGGAATGGGTGCAGATGGAACGAAGGGCACACAGGAACTTGCAAAGCACAAGCCGGTCTATGTGATCGCGCAGGATGAGGCAAGTAGTACCGTATATGGAATGCCGAAGGCAATCCGTGATGCCGGACTTTGTGACTGTGTGTGTGATCTGCAGCAGATTGCGGAAGAGATAACAAAGAAAGTAGGGGTGCAAGAATGGATTTAAGTCAATATCTGGAGATTTTTATTGATGAATCAAAAGAACATTTACAGACACTCAATGATCAGGTGCTGATATTGGAGTCAGAGCCGGAGAACGTTGATACGGTAAATGAGATTTTCAGAGCTGCCCATTCATTAAAGGGAATGGCAGGAACGATGGGATATAAGCGTATGCAGCGCTTGACACATGATATGGAGAATGTGTTCTCTGAGATCCGGAACGGAAAGATGAACGTCAATGCGGATCTGGTTGATATCGTATTCAAATGTCTGGATGCATTAGAGGGATATCTGACCAACATCATTGAAACCTCGGATGAAGGTACGGAGGACAATGATGAGCTGATTGCACAGTTAAATGCTGTTTTGCAGAATGGTCTGGCAGGAAGTGGTGAAGCACAGGCGGCAGCGACAAAAGAAGAGACCAAAGAGGAGAAAAAGCCAGAGGGCGGTGACCGTAGAAAATATCTGTCTATCCCATTGGCTGATTTCGAGAAGAATGCAATCAGTGAGGCGAAGGCACAGGGCATGCATGTATATGCCACAACGGTATATATTCAGGAAACCTGTCTGCTGAAGGCTGCACGTGCATTCCTTGTATTTAAGGGGTTGGAGAACAAGGGCGAGATTATCAAATCCGTACCAAGTGTACAGGATATCGAGGATGAAAAGTTTGACCTTGATTTTTCCATGTTTATCATCTCTGACAAATCGTTGGAGGAAGTAAAGAAAGCAATCGAGAATGTCTCTGAGATCGAGGAGGCAGTAATTGAGGAATATGAACTGAAGGAAGAAGAACCAGCGCAGACAGAGGCAAAGGAAGAAGAAAAAAAGCCAGAGGAGACAGTTGCCAAGGCGGCTGCACCTGAAAAGAAGGAAGAGAAGAAGCCAGCTGGCAAGTCTGGAAAGCCGGTTGTCAATCGTTCGGTGCGTGTCGATATCGAGAAGCTGGATGATCTGATGAATCAGGTGTCCGAGCTTATTATTGCGAAGAATGGACTTGTCTCTGTGACAGGAACCCTTTCCTCCCAGGATCAGTCTTTCAACGAACAGATTGAATACTTAGAGCGTATCACAACGAATCTGCATGAATCGGTTATGAAGGTTCGAATGGTTCCAATCGAGAGCGTAGTGAACCGGTTCCCACGTATGATCCGTGATCTCTCCAAGAAGCTCAACAAGGAGATGGAGTTGATCATGACTGGTGAGGATACCGAACTTGACCGTACGGTTATCGATGAGATTGGTGATCCATTGATGCATATGCTTCGAAATGCCGCCGATCATGGACTGGAGTCCACGATTGACCGTCTGAAGTTAGGAAAGCCACAGGTTGGTACGATTCGTCTGGATGCTTACCAGGATGGAAATAATGTTACCATTGAGGTCAGCGATGATGGTGCGGGCATCGATGTAGAAAAGATCAAGCGCAAGGCACTGGAGAAGGGACAGATCACAGAGGAACAGGCAGAATATATGACAGAAAAAGATGCAATTGATCTGTTGTTTATGCCTGCTTTCTCAACCGCAGAGAAGATCTCCGATGTATCCGGCCGAGGCGTTGGTCTGGATGTTGTAAAGAACAAGATTGAGGGACTTGGCGGTGATGTCGAGGTTGTATCAAAGCTTGGTGAGGGAACAACCTTTATTGTAAGACTGCCTCTGACACTTGCAATCATTCAGGCATTGATGGTAGAGGTATCCGGCGAGAAGTATGCACTCCCATTAAATTCTATTGTGACGGTTGAGGAGATTTTGCCGGAGGATATCCGTTATGTACATACAAAAGAGGTTATCAACCTGCGTGGTTCGGTAATCCCACTTGTACGTCTGAACGAGGTTCTGGATATTGATCCGATTGAAAAGGACGAGGATGCCATCGAGGATGAGGGCGAGATCGTTGTAATTGTAAAGAAGGGTGACAAACAGGCGGGTCTTGTGATCGACAAGCTGCTCGGTCAGCAGGAGATCGTTATCAAGTCACTTGGAAAATACATTCATGTGCCAAAGATGATCAGTGGTGCAACGATTCTTGGAAATGGTGAAGTTGCTTTGATTATTGATTCAAACACATTGGTGTAAGGGAGGTGCACATACATGGATGGAAATGCAGTAGCGAATAGCGCAAAGCAGTATATTATTTTAAAATTTGACAATGAACAGTACGGAATTGATATTACCTATATTGATAATATTGTCCGTCTGCAGAAGATTACAAGAGTTCCGCATGCACAGCCGTACTTCCTTGGCATCATCAATCTGCGTGGTGAGGTTGTTCCGGTTATGAGCCTCAGACGGAAATTTGAATTGCCGGATAAGGAAAATACGAATGCGTCCCGTATCCTGATCCTCAAGGTAGAGGGAAATGCAAAAATAGGTATTTTAGTGGATGAGGTGCGTGAGGTAGTTACCCTGACGGATGACGATATTGAGCAGATTGCAACAGAGAGTGGAGATACACGTACATATCTGACTGGTGTAGGAAAGTATAACGAATCCCTGATCTCACTTTTAAATATTGGTGCGCTGATTGCAGATATTGACAACGAATAAGAAAAGGTGTATGCCATGGAAAAACATACCGAACAGTTATCGGAGCAGGTAAAAGATGCCTTGACAGAGCTTGGAAATATTGGAGCGGGAAATGCGACGACATCACTTTCTGTACTGTTGTCTTCTAAACTCAGCATGAGTGCTCCAACGGTAAAATTATATGATTTTAACGAACTTGAGAATGCACTTGGCGGACCGGAGACATCTGTTGTCGGCGTATTAAGCCGGCTACATGGTTCGTTCAATGCGATGATCTTGTTTGTGCTTGGATTAGACGATGCCAGACATTTGTCCGAGGTGTTGCTTGGACAGACACAGGACTGGCACAGCGAGATGGGAATGTCTGCGATTGGAGAAATCGCGAACATCCTGATCGGTTCGTACGTTGCATCGTTAGAGAACCTGTCCGGGATGGAGCTAAGGTACTCCCAGCCGCAGATCTGTATTGATATGGCAGGCGCGATTCTGAGTGTACCATGTATCGAATATGGCATGGTAAGTGACAAGGCACTGCTGATCAATTCTGGATTTAAAGCAGGCAATCAGGAGATTGATGGATACATCATGTTGATCTCAGAGATGCATTCCTTCGATCAGTTGCTTTTGAAGCTTGGAATTGGAGGTGCAGGCGTTGAATGATGTTATCCGGGTTGGGATAGCAGATATGAACACTTGCATGGCGGGGGATACGATTACAACCATTGGACTTGGGTCCTGTGTAGGGATTGTATTATATGAGCGTACGAAAAATATTGCAGGATTGGTTCACATTATGCTTCCTGACAGTACAAAGATCAGACAGAACCAGAATAAATTAAAATTCGCAGATACCGGAATACAGGCACTGGTGGAGGAACTGGAAAAACAGGGACTCAGCCGGAAGAATATGATTGCCAAGATTGCCGGTGGCGCGAAGATGTTCCAGTTTTCTTCTGATACCGCAATGGGGAATATCGGAGAGAAAAACGTGGAAGCCGTGCGGGAAGTCCTGAAGCAGTATGGAATCAAAATCGTGTCGGAGGATGTTGGATTAAATTATGGACGTACCATTGTATTTGATCCGGTAACCAAAGATTTGACCGTAGTGACTGCCGGAAAGCAGACACACATTATATAGGTTGGAGACGATATAGTTGGAGACGAAAGACAAATATAAAAATGCAAGAGCGTTTATTGTTTTGTTGGCGGCACTTATTACATGGCTGCTCAATATGAAATATGAACGGAGTCTTGTACGCTCTCTGATCATATTGCTGATCGTGATCATCGTATTTTACGTGATTGCGACGATTGCACTAAAGCTGATCGATAAGATCCGCAATATGGAAGAGGTAAAAGAAGTGGATATGGAGGAGGCACCGCCGGAGGAAGAAGGTACGGATGCGCAAAACCACGTATAACGGAAAATAAGGGGTGTTGCTGTACATGGCAATCTTGGATAAAAAAGAACGATTATGGATCGAATATAGTCATTCCAAATCCACAGCCGTTCGGGAAGAACTGATAATGGAATATGTTTCTCTGGTGAAGCTGGTTGCAGGAAGACTTGCCATCTACCTTGGGGCAAACGTGGAATACGATGATCTGGTAAGCTATGGAATATTCGGACTGATTGACGCCATCGATAAATTCGATTATGGAAAAGGCATTAAGTTCGAGACGTATGCAAGCCTTCGTATCCGTGGCTCAATTCTTGACCAGATCCGGAAGATGGACTGGATTCCACGTTCGGTTCGCCAGAAACAAAAATCAATCACGGAGGCGTCCAAGAAGCTCGAAGCATTGAAAGGACCGAATTATTCTGACGCAGATATGGCAAAAGAGCTAGGAATCTCGGAGGAAGAATATGATACATGGATGCAGCAGACGAATGTGACAAACATTTCGTCGCTGGATGATTTTATGGAGCAGGGGAATGACGTGAAGGCACCTGCTTATCACGGTACGGGTGTAAATCCGGAGAACCGGATTTTGAAAGAGGAATTGAAGACACAGTTGACCGAAGCACTTTCGATGCTGACTGAAAAAGAGAAAACTGTGGTACTTTTATATTATTATGAAGATCTTACCTTGAAGGAGATCAGCCGGGTGATGGAAGTGTCCGAATCCCGCATTTCACAGTTACATTCCAAGGCGCTGACGAAGATGCGCCGATGTATGAACGATAATTTTGCACTGATGATGGGTTGAGGAAATGCCTATGAAATATAAAAACTCTTTTTTTAAAATCCGCATCAAAGAGGACGGAACTTATCTGGACGTGTTTCCGCCGAAGGAAGATGGAAAACGATTGGATATCCGCGAGGTCGTTTCTTTTTTAGAACAGAAAGGATTTGCAGGATTTTCGATTGATGCACTGCGTAAAACACTGGATCTGCTGCAGGAGAAACCTCTGCAGATCAAGATCAGTGATACTTGTGCAAAGGCGTTTGATGAGAGTGCAACGATTATCACTGGAAAAGATAACATGATTGCATATATCCGTTTTTATCCGCCGTCAACAGGCGGAAAACTGATGACAGGGCGGGAAATCCGCGCGGAATTAGAACGGGAGAAAATTCTGTACGGGATATTGGAACCGGTCATGGAGAAGCTGAAGACGACGCGTACTTATTGTACGAATATCCCGATCGCGAAGGGCATGGCACCGATGCCGGCGAAAGATACGGTGATTGAATATTTCTTCAACACAAAACCGCTTGCAAAACCGAAAGTATTAGAAGATGGAAGCGTGGATTTCCATGCACTGAATCTTTTTTCAGCGGTAAATGAGGGCGATAAACTTGCGAAGCTGACACCACATGATCCGGGTAAACCAGGAATGAATATCTATGGAAAAACAATTCCGCAGAATCGACCGAAGATCCGGAAATTAAAATATGGACGGAATATTACATTGTCCGAGGATGGTACCTTGCTCACAAGCAACGTCAATGGAAATGTCACGCTGGCGGAAGGCACGGTGTTTGTGTCAGATACCTATAAGGTCGCTGCGGATGTTGATGCATCAACCGGGGATATTGAGTACGAAGGAAATGTAATGGTACCAGGTACGGTGCGAACCGGATTTACGATTCGTGCAAAGGGTGATATCGAGATTAACGGCGTTGTGGAAGGGGCAACCCTGATTGCCGGTGGTAACATTGTGATCAAACGAGGCGTACAGGGCATGGGCAAAGGCAAGCTATGTGCCGGAGGCGATATCTGTGCACAGTTCTTTGAAAGTGCCAATGTATTTGCAGATGGTGATGTGCTTGCAGGTTCTATCCTGCACAGTCATATCCAGTCAGGTGGAAAGGTTGTTATTCACGGCAGAAAAGGCTTTATTGTGGGCGGTGAACTGATCTGCGAGACGTATGTGGAAGCAAACAGTATTGGCAACCGTATGGAGACACAGACGATAGTCAAGGTTGGTGTCAAACCGGAGTTGTATGAACAGATAAAAGCATTGGTCCCACAGGTCATGGATCTGAAGACAGCCATAGAGGAGACAACCTCGTATCTGAATGTCTATAAAGAAAAGTTAAAACGAGGAATCAAGCTGACACCGGAGAACGTAAAGCAGATTAAGACGTATACAGAACGTGCCGAGGAGATGAAAGCAGAATATCAGCAGAAAAATGATACCCTGCAGGAGCTGCGTATCCAGTTGACGATGGGGAAAAAAGGCAGCGTCAAAGTGCTTGGAAATGCGTATCGCGGCGTTATGATTTATATATCCAACCAGTCCTATGCTGTGAAGGATGTGGATAAGCATAGCTGGTATAAAATTGCAGATGGCGTTGTAAAACCGACACTGTTTTAAAAAACGGCTGAAAAAGGAGGAATAGCAATGATTTCACCATTAGTTGCAACACAGGCATCGACACCGATTGCTTCTATTCAGCAGAATGCGGATGCACAGAGTATCCTGCATAGTCAGAATGCATTGCATGAGACGCAGGAGCAGGAACGCGAAGTGCGGGAAACGGTCGTGCAGAAGGAAGAAGCGGCATATTACGAGCAAAGTCCGGATGCAAAGGAAGAGGGAAAAAATAAATATCAAAATCTCTATTCCGGTAAAAAGAAGAAAACAAAAACGGAGGATACGGAAACACATACCGGTATCAACCGCGTAAATATTGATTTAAAAATATGAGATGAGGTAAGAGAAAATGTCAACAACAGTCATTGTTTTAATTGTAATCGGTTTAATCTTTATATTTGTCAGTTTTGCTCTTTCAGAAAAACTTTCTGAGGAAAAAGAGGAAAGCGCAGGGGTAGTGAAGATTCCAAAGGAACTGACACAGGAGCAGAAAGAGAAGATTGATACCCTGATCCGCGATTACATGGATCAACAGGTGGACGGGAAGCTTGCAGATATTGAGACACGTCTGGCAGAGATCGTAAACCAGAAGACGCTTGCACTTGGCGATTATGCAGTGTCTGTCAACGAGGAGATCGACCGCAATCACAAGGAGGTTGTTTTCCTGTATGATATGCTTTCCGACAAGCAGAAGGAGATCATGACTACGGTCAATATGATTGATGAATATAAGAAAGAAATCGCTTTGATGGTGCAGGAACAGGCGGCACAGAACATTGTCAGGGACAGCCAGAATGTACAGACGCCGGTTGCAGAACCAGAGACACAGGAACCGGTACAGCCAGAGGAACAGCCGGAAACGGATGCTGATCTGGACGATGCAATCCGGGATTTAGAGGAGACACCACTTCCAGAGGAAGCAAGAGAAGAACTGGAGAATGTCGACAATAAGGATATGATTTTAGAGATGCACAAGGCGGGACTCAGTATTCTGGAAATCGCAAAGCATCTGGGACTTGGTGTTGGTGAAGTAAAACTGGTAGTAGACTTATATCAAGGAGAGGCAAAGTAATGAAGAGAAAATATTTTGTACGCGGACTTGGCGTTGGTATTTTGTTTGGTGCATTGATTATGTTTGCTGCATATATGACTTCGGGTAAGAATCGCATGAGTGATGAAGATGTAATCAAACGGGCACAGGAGCTTGGCATGGTGAAACAATCGGAGTATGTTTTGGAGTCGGATGTCACATCGCAGGAGACAACGACGGAGGAAATCACGACGGAAGCTACGACCGAGAAGGCGACAACGGAAGCACCAACGACAACCGAGAAGGCAACTACAGAGGCAACAACGACAGAAAAAACAACAACGGAGAAAGCAACCACTGAGGCTTCAACTACAGAAAAGGCGGATACGTCAACGCAGACAACGGTTACAATCTCTAGTGGTATGAGTTCGGAGGCAATCGCTTCGGCACTTGCAAATGCCGGTCTGGTCGATGATGCGTCCAAGTTCAACAGCTTTCTTGTCGCAAACGGATACGATATGAAGCTTGAAACCGGTAATTTTTCTCTTGAAACCGGTATGTCTTATGAGGAGATTGCCAAGATATTGACAACAAAACAGTAAAATCATGGAAATTACCATAGAAAATAAAAAAAGTGCTTGTATGCACTTTTTTTTTATGTTATAATCGGCTTCGTGTGAAAAAACATGTGAGTGAATCGGTGAAAAGGGTGCCATATAACGCGATGGTTTTTCACTAGACAGCTTGACACACGGCTGTAAGAAGCTCACAGAAGAAAATATTTTATAACCCAGGAGGTAAGTTATGAGCGTTATTTCTATGAAACAGTTACTCGAGGCAGGTGTTCACTTTGGACATCAGACAAGAAGATGGAACCCTAAGATGGCTGAGTATATCTATACTGAGCGTAACGGTATCTACATTATCGATCTTCAGAAGTCTGTTGGCAAGGTAGACGAGGCTTACAAGGCAGTTCTTGACTGCGCAGCAAACGGCGGAAAGATTCTTTTCGTTGGTACAAAGAAGCAGGCACAGGATTCTATCAAGGCTGAGGCTGAGAGATGTGGTATGTACTATGTTAACCAGAGATGGTTAGGTGGTATGCTTACAAACTTCGAGACAATCAAGACAAGAATTGCAAAGCTTGAGAAGTACGAAGCAATGGAGCAGGATGGTACATTTGATGTATTACCTAAGAAGGAAGTTATCGAGATCAAGAAGGAGATGGAGAAGCTTCAGAAGAACCTTGGCGGTATCAAGGATATGAAGGACATTCCTGACATGATCTTTATCGTAGATCCTCGCAAAGAGAGAAACTGCGTACATGAGGCACACACACTTGGTATTCCACTTGTTGGTATCGCAGATACAAACTGTGATCCGGAAGAGCTGGATTATGTAATTCCAGGTAACGATGATGCTATCAGAGCTGTAAAACTGATCGTTTCTAAGATGGCAGATGCTGTTATCGAGGCAAACCAGGGTGCAGATGTTGAGTCAGCTGAGGAGGCTGAATCAGCAGAGGCAGACGCAGCAGAAGAGTAAGAAGTATCGGTTTAGGAGGACAAGAAAATGGCAGCTATTACAGCTAGTATGGTAAAAGAGTTAAGAGAGATGTCTGGCGCTGGTATGATGGATTGTAAGAAGGCTCTTACAGAGACTGACGGCGATTTTGACAAGGCAGTAGAGTTCCTTCGTGAGAAAGGACTTGCAACTGCTGTAAAGAAGGCAGGAAGAATCGCTGCAGAGGGTATCGTTATGACAACTGTTGTTGATGGCGGTAAGAAGGCAGCTATGGTTGAAGTAAATGCCGAGACAGACTTCGTTGCTAAGAATGAAGTATTCCAGACATATGTTAAGGAAGTTGTTGATCAGATCGTTTCTACAGACGTTCAGGATGTAGAGGCACTTAAGAATGAGAAGTGGGCACTGGATCCTTCTATGACAGTTGCTGAGAAGCATGCTGCTATGGTTGCTAAGATCGGTGAGAACATGAACATCCGTCGTTTTGCCAAGATCAGCACAGACGGACATATCGTTTCTTATATTCATGCAGGCGGAAAGATCGGTGTATTGGTTGAGGCTGATACAGATGCATCCGGTGAGGCTATTGACGAGTGCATGAAGAATATCGCTATGCAGGTTGCAGCTATGAATCCAAAGTATGTTTCTACAGATGAAGTATCTGAGGAGTACAAGGCTCACGAGCTTGAGATTCTTGTTGCACAGGCAAAGAATGATCCTAAGAATGCAAACAAGCCTGATAATATCATTGAGAAGATGGTTCAGGGACGTCTGAACAAGGAACTCAAGGAAGTTTGTCTGCTTGAGCAGGAGTATGTAAAGGCTGAGAACAAGGAAAGCGTTGCCCAGTACGTTGCAAACGTAGCAAAGGCGAATGGATGCAAGCTTGCAATCAAGAAGTTTGTTCGTTTTGAGACAGGTGAAGGTCTCGAGAAGAAGAACGAGGATTTCGCAGCAGAAGTAGCAGCTCAGATGGCTGGAAACTAAGCAATAAAAAAGATTAATAGAACGCCTGATATACCGCTTTGGCATGTCAGGCGTTTTTGTATTATGGAGATGAAGAATATGAAGAAATACAAGATGCTTATTTTTGACATGGATGGAACGATTCTGTATACGTTGGAGGATTTGAAGAATACAACCAATTATGCGCTTAGCGAGCATGGATTTCCGGAGCGGACATTGGAAGAGGTGCGTCAGTTCGTCGGAAATGGAATCCATAAGCTGATTGAACGTGCGGTTCCAGCCGGAACTTCAGATGCAGACATCGAAGCCGTGTTCACAACATTTGAAATCTATTATAAAGATCATTGCATGGATACGACAAGACCATACGATGGGATCAATGATCTGCTTACAAAGCTTCGTGCACAGGGCTATATGACAGCAGTTGTATCGAATAAAGTGGACTTTGCCGTGCAGGATCTGGTGAAGGATTTCTTTGTCGGACAGTTTGATGTTGCAATCGGTGAACGCGAAGGTGTGCGTAAGAAACCGGCACCGGATTCCGTATATGAGGTATTGAAGGAGTTTGATCTTAAAAAAGATGAGGTAATCTATATCGGCGATTCGGATGTGGATTATGCGACTGCAAAAAATGCTGGTGTAGATTGCATCTTAGTGGAATGGGGTTTCCGTGACCGGGCATTTCTGGAGTCGCTTGGTGCAACTGTCTTTGCGAAGAAGCCAGAGGATATTCTGGATATAGTCGAATAATGTGTGGAATATGTGAAAAGATTATGAATTGTTAGCACTTGGTATTGCTGAGTGCTAATTCGAGTGCTATAATGGCTTATGTTCATTAAAAGTTTTTACAGAAAATGGAAAGGAGCATGGAATGTTACGTATTTTTAAGAATTTCCGAAAACAGGAAGTAGTATTGGCTCTTTTCAGTGTGGTATTTGTAGTGGCACAGGTTTGGCTCGAATTAAAGCTGCCGGATTATATGCGGGAAATTACATCACTGATTACGACACAGGATAGTGCGATGCACGATATCCTGATTGCAGGTGGAAAAATGTTACTTTGTGCGTTTGGCAGTTTATTGGTAACGGTACTGGTAGCTGTCTGTGCATCACGGATTGCTTCGAATTTCAGTGCAATCGTACGTGGAAAGTTATTTGACAAGGTACAGTCTTTTTCAATGGAAGAGATCGGACGGTTTTCAACAGCGAGTCTGATCACGCGTTCTACAAACGATGTGACTCAGGTGCAGATGTTGATTGTAATGGGGCTGTCCATCATGTTGCGGGCACCAATCATGGCGGTGATGGCTATCTTGAAGATTGTTGATAAGAGTTGGCAGTGGACACTCTCCACGGGCGTTGCGGTTGTTGTATTATTGATTGTCGTTATTATCTGCGTCAGCTTATGTATGCCGAAGTTCAAACGCTTACAGAGTCTGACGGATGATATCAATCAAGTAACACGTGAGAATCTGACAGGCTTGAACGTTGTTCGCGCCTATAATGCGGAAGCATATCAGGAGGAGAAGTTTGAGAAGGTCAACAAGGATCTGACAGATACCCATTGGTTTACATCAAAGACTATGGCATTTATGATGCCGACGATTATGATGATCATGAATGGCCTTTCGCTTGCAATATATTGGATTGGCGCGGTTTTGATCAACGATGCACAGGATATGCAGGAAAAATTCACATTATTCTCGGATATGGTTGTATTTTCCTCGTATGCAATGCAGGTTGTCATGTCGTTCATGATGCTGGTTATGATATTTATTATGCTGCCGCGGGCATCGGTTGCAGCGAAGCGTATTTTGGAAGTATTAGATACTGAACCATCCATTGAGGATGGAACGAGAGATACGTTCCCGGTTATGAAAGATGGGGAAGTGGAATTCAAGGATGTCAGCTTCAAATATCCGGACGCAGAGGAATATGTATTAGAGCATATTTCTTTCTCTGCGAAGAAGGGCGAGACAATCGCGTTTATCGGTGCAACCGGATGTGGCAAGAGTACTGCTATCAATCTGATTCCGCGGTTTTATGATGCAACAGAGGGTGAGGTATTCGTCGATGGCGTGAATGTCAAGGAATATACGCAGGAAGCACTGCATAACAAAATTGGATATGTCAGCCAGAAAGCAATCTTGTTCTCCGGAACAATCGCTGACAATGTGGCATATGGCGAAAACGGAAAAGCACCTGCTACACAGGACGACATTGCGATGGCGGTAAAAGTAGCGCAGGCAAGTGAATTTGTTGAGAAGAAGGATCAGGGCTATGACGGGTATGTGGCTCAGGGTGGCTCAAACTTCTCAGGTGGGCAGAAACAGCGTCTGTCGATTGCGCGTGCGATTGCCAGACAGCCGGAGATCCTGATCTTCGATGATTCGTTCTCGGCACTTGACTATAAGACAGATAGAATCCTTCGGGAAGCACTGCGCAAGGAATGTAAGGATGCGACGAAGATCATCGTTGCACAGCGAATCGGTACAATCCGTGATGCGGATAAGATCATCGTGTTAGACGATGGACAGATCGCAGGTATGGGAACGCATGACGAACTTATGAAGAACTGCGAAGTGTACCAGGAAATCGCATATTCTCAGTTATCAAAGGAGGAGCTTGCATAATGGAAAAAGATAATTATGAAGTAGGTCAGAATAATCGTGCTCCAAAGGTTCCTCGTCACGGTCCGGGCAGAGGCATGCGCCCCGGCGAAAAAGCAAAGAACTTCAAAGGTACATGGGCAAAGCTCCTTACGAACTGTAAGAAATACTGGGGTGCCATGATATTCGCGATTATCTGTGCAGGTATTGGAACCGTATTAACATTGATCGGACCGGATAAATTATCCAAGATGACCGATCTTATCACCGAGGGTGTAATGACCGGGATTGATATGGACGGAATCAAACGGATTGGAATCACGCTGATCTGCTTCTATGGATGCAGTGCGTTGTTATCTCTGGTCCAGAACCTGATTATGGGGTATGTAACACAGCAGGTATCAAAGGGACTCCGGAGCAACATCTCAAGGAAGATCAACCGCTTGCCGATGTGGTTTTACAATCAGACATCAACCGGGGATGTATTATCCCGTGTAACAAACGATGTTGATACAATTGCACAATCCTTTAATCAGAGCATGGGAAATCTTGTGACAGCGGTTACGCTGCTTCTTGGTTCTCTCATTATGATGATAAAGACAAATATCATAATGACGGTTGCAGCGATACTTTCAACGCTGCTAGGCTTTGTATTCATGGCTCTGATCATGAGCAAATCCCAGAAATATTTTGCGAGACAACAGATGCATCTGGGGGAAATCAATGGACATGTTGAGGAGATCTATGCCGGACACACAGTTGTGAAGGCGTATAATGGCGAGAAAAAATCAAAGGAAAAGTTCGATAAGATGAATGAAAATCTGCGTGACAGTGCCTTTAAGGCGCAGTGTCTCTCCGGACTTATGATGCCACTCATGACATTCATCGGTAACCTTGGCTATGTGGCGGTCTGTATTGTCGGTGCGCTTCTTGTAATGAATGATAAAATATCATTTGGTGTGATTATTGCGTTTATGATGTATGTACGTTACTTTACACAGCCACTCAGTCAGATCGCACAGGCGATGCAGGCACTGCAGTCTGCGGCTGCTGCCGGTGAACGTGTATTTGAGTTTACCGACGCAGAAGAGATGGAAGATGAGAGCACTAAGACGAAAAAGCTGAACGATGTGAAGGGTGAGGTATCCTTTGAGCATGTCAAGTTTGGCTATAAAGACAGCGATAAGGTTGTCATCCATGATTTTTCAGCTGTAGCAAAACCGGGACAGAAGGTTGCAATTGTCGGACCGACCGGTGCCGGTAAGACAACGATGGTGAATCTTTTAATGCGGTTCCATGAAATCTTAGATGGCGATATAAAAATCGATGGTGTATCCATCAAGGATATGACGCGGGAAGAAGTACACGACCAGTTCTGTATGGTATTACAGGATACATGGCTTTTTGAAGGAACGGTTCGTGAGAATCTCGTATACAGCCAGGAGAATGTACCGGAAGAAAAGATCGAGCAGGCGTGCAAGGCGGTTGGTCTGCACCGCTTTATCCGCAGTCTGCCGAAGGGCTATGACACGGTGTTGAATGATCAGGTTAACCTGTCACAGGGACAGAAGCAGCAGCTAACCATCGCCCGTGCGATGATTGCAGACCGCCCGATGCTGATATTAGATGAGGCGACAAGCTCTGTCGATACGAGAACCGAGCTTATCATCCAGAGAGCCATGGACGAACTGATGAAGGGAAGAACTTCGTTTGTAATCGCACACCGGCTTTCTACAATCAAGAATGCTGATCTGATCCTTGTATTGAAAGATGGCGATATCATCGAGAGCGGTACGCATGAGGAGCTGCTTGCGAAGAAGGGCTTCTATGCGGATCTCTACAACAGCCAGTTCGAGCAGGCGTCATAAAAATAAATTTGGAATCAGGACAAGCGCTCCCTGCATACATTTATGTGAATGTATGCAGGGAGCATTTTTTATGAGAAAGAAAACGACAAGGAGAATCCGACAGTCCATTGTAGCAGGTGTGGTCGGAGTGGCATGTATTTTCGGTTGTGAAAATCTGGAGGTCGCTTTTGCGGAGACAGCGACTGTGACAGATGCGACAGCAGAGGATGCAACGGCAGGAGAGAACGGTGATGATACAGACATCGAGTCTGCGGAAACGATGTTTGTCGGAGATACCGGTGTACAGGCAGATGCGACGGGAACTGATGCAACGGAGATGGAGGCGTATGATGAAATCAGTGGCGTGTCTGTCTTAAATGCGAACACGCAAAAAACACAGGTCAGCAATAAAAAATATGAGGACGAATATCATATTGATTATATCCTGTCGCATTACAGCTATTTCGTACAAAACGATCTGGAGGGCGATTATGTAGCAGATACCGTCGGTGCGATCATGGTAGGAAATAAATTGAACCTGAAAAATACAGTGGGAAAGGTGAAAGCAGCGGCGTCCTATGCGCGATACCTGATTGATCTTGCCGATTATCATGCCGGTTCGTGGAATGATACAACGGGGATTGATACGAATTTTTACTATACAGAAAGCCATATGTCGTACAAAGACTGGCTGACAAACCGTATGGTGAAAGTGGCAGATGATTATATCAATATGGACGAAGCGTTTGGTGTTATTAAACAGGAATCGCAGGCGTTGGAGAAGGCTGGGCAGGCAGGCTATATGGAACAGGGAGACCTGATCATTGACTTTGCAGATTCTAAGACGATCACCGTCAGCGGGACAGATTTCTCAAATGCAAAGCGTGTGATTCTGAAAAATGTAACTGCGGAAGACATTTTCTCAAATGCCTATACAATCTCCATTTCCGGAGACGGGGATTATGCATTGGATACTGGTAAGATTGAAATTGGTGGAACTCCATTGAACAACAATTACTTCTTCAATCTGGCGAAAAACAGACCGGAAGGTGCACAGGGCGGTCAGTATTACAGTGGTGGCTTTGGACTCGTCTGGAACTTCCCGGATGCCAAGAATATTACAGCAAGTTTTCTGACTGGTCATATCATTGCGCCATCTGGAAATGTGTCACTGATCGGCGGCAATCATGAAGGGCAGGTAATCGCACAGAATGTAAATGCGAGTTCGGAATCACATTTTTATCCATACAATGTGGCAACAACCGAGACGACAACCACGGAAGCTACAACCACAGAGACAACGACGACAGAGACAACAACGACTGAGAGTACGACAACAGAAATAACAACGACTGAGAGCACGACCACAGAAAGTACAACAACTGAAGTGACAACGACGGAAAGCACGACCACAGAAAATGGAACAACAACTGAGATAGCTACAACGACCGAAACTGCAACGACCCGAGCAACCTTAGTCGTGAACCCAAAGGCAAGCTCGACTTCCACACAGGTGCAGACACCGGTAGTTGTAGCAAGTGATGATACGGTGAAAACTGGAGATTCTATGGCGCTTGGTATCGTGATTACACTGCTGGTAGCGTCAGGTGGAGGACTGCTGTTATTTACAGCACTTCATGAACATAAAAAGAAATAATCTGCATATAAGTAGTTATAAGAGATAACGGATGCGTAAAATATGCAGATTATAAGACGATATCTGGCAGGAATCATCGTGGTAGTCTGTCTGCTTTCTTCTTTATTTTCGATGCAGAGCAGGCAGGTTGCTGTTTATCTGCCTATGCAGGTAAATACGGAGATGGAAAAGCGTGCGTGCTGGATTTCCTATATCGATATGGAATCGGAATTATCCGATAAAAGCGAGGCGGCTTTCCGGGCGAAGGTGCATGCCATGTATGATACCGTGAAAAGATATGGCTTAAATACGGTGATCGTACATGCGCGGGCAATGGGAGATGCCTTTTATCCATCGGACTATTTTCCGTATTCCGAATATATGTCCAAAACCCGGACATATCCAGGCTATGATCCGTATGAGATCATGGTAGCTGTGGCACATGAGGAGGGACTTCGTTTTGAGGCGTGGATCAATCCGTATCGGCTGTCGCTGGGGAAAGAAACGACGGCAAGCTTTGAACATACACCGTTCTATGCGAAATACCAGTCTATGATACTTGAATATCAGGGGCAAAATGGTACATGTCTGGTGTTGAATCCGCAAAGTGCGGAGGCACAGCAGTTAGTCGTAAATCAGGTGGCAGAGATCTTAGAACGCTATCCAGTGGATGGTATTCATTTTGATGATTATTTCTTTGTTGACGGCATGCAGGATACGCTGCCACAGGAAGAAAAAATGCAGGCGGTAAATGCACTTGTCCAGAAAGTATACCAGACGGTCAAACAGAAACGTCCAGACTGTGAGTTCGGAATCAGTCCGGCAGGAAATCCGGATTATGCACGAAGTCAGGGGGCAGATATTGATACGTGGCTTTCACAGGAAGGATATGTGGATTATGTGATGCCGCAGATTTACTGGACGGATCGCTATGTGACAGATGGAAAAGAAGTTCCGATGTTTTCGAACCGGTGCGAGGTATGGCAGACGCTGCATACGAACCCGGAGATTAAGCTGTATGCCGGGCTTGCACTCTACCGGGTGGGGGAAACTTCAGATACCGATCTGGACTGGGCGCTTCGCGAGGATAATCTGGCAACACAATGTGCGCATATCTATGGCATGGGATATGATGGATTTGCGTTGTTCCGATATGCTTATCTGAAGGAGAATGGTACACAGGTGGAACTTCAGAATCTATATAGCTATCTCAAAAAACAGGCGGGTATTCTGACTTCTGAAGTGGATGCTGGTATTGTATATACGGTTCATATGCAGACTTTTGGCTGGCAGGAAGCAAAAATGGACGGCATTGTGGCAGGATATACAAAGCAGGAAAAATCCGTTGAAGCGGTGCGCATCCAGCTTGGCGCATATGTCCCGAAAGGAAATGTCCGGTATGCGGTTGAGACGGCACAGGGACAAAGTGCATGGCGGAAGGACGGCGAACAGGCGGGCAGTGTTGGACAGAAGGAACCGTTGCTTGGAATCCGGATCAATCTCACAGGCGGAATCTCAGATTCCTATGATATTTTGTACCGCGTTTATGTGTCGGCACAGGGCTGGACGGACTGGGGAAAAAATGGCACGTATACTGGAGGCGGTACGATACAGGCATTGCAGGTAAAACTTGTAAAAAAGGCGGAATAGGTACTTGCAAAACAATAAAAACATGTTATAATATATAAGACTTGAATACAGATGACGCAGAGTGGGTTGTAAAAACCCACTCTTTGTTTTTGAAAAGGCAAAAAAGTCAGAAAGGTGGCAGACGTGAAAAAACAGGAAATTGAACAACACTGCACAGAACTTGTGACTCCGATTATCGAAGAGCATGGGTTTGAGCTAGTGGATGTAGAGTACGTAAAGGAAGGCTCTGATTATTATCTGCGTGTGTATGCGGATAAGGAAGGCGGCATCAATATTGATGACTGTGTTCTGATCAGCCGGAGCTTGGAGGAAAAACTGGATGCTGCGGACCGGATGACAGACCCGTATATTTTGGAAGTAAGCTCACCGGGACTTACAAGACCGCTCAAGAAGGACAAGGATTTTAAACGGAATCTTGGCAAAAAGGTAGAGGTAAAACTTTACCGTGCGGTGGATGGCAGTAAGGAATTCGAGGCAATCCTGACAGGATACACTGATACGACGATCACATTGCAGCTCGATCCGGCGGAAGAACCAAAAGAATTTTCAAGAAACGATATTTCTATGATAAGATTGGCATTTGAGTAGAAGAGGAGGATAAAAAAATGTCAGAGATTATTGATGCTTTAAATCAATTAGAGCGCGAAAAAAGTGTCAGCAAGGAACTGGTGATGGAGGCGATTGAAAAATCACTGGTTGCAGCATGTGAGAAAGATTATGGAAAGAATGTACTTGTGGAAGCACATATGGACCGTGAGACTGGTGCGATCACAGTTGTACGCAAGAAGGAAGTTGTAGAGGAAGTCGAGAATGATGAGAATCAGATTTCCCTGACAGAAGCAAAAGCAATGGATGACAAGTACGAGATCGGTGATTTCGTAGAGTATCCACTGGAGTCTATGGACTTTGGACGTATGGCAGCACAGAAGGCAAGAAGCATTATCATCCAGAACATCAAAGAGGGTGAGCGTGATGCGATCTACGAGCGTTTTGCCTGCAAGGAGCATGACATTGTAAACGGTGTGGTACAGCGTTTCGTAGACAATACGATCTATATCAGCCTCGATGAGAAGACAGAGACCAGACTCAAGGAAAATGAGCAGGTAAAATCAGAGCATTACAAGGTTGGCGACCATATTAAGCTGTATGTGGTTGAAGTGAAAAAACCGGAGAAGAAAGAAAACAAGCGTAAGGACGGAAAGGATAAGAAGAACAATACAGGTATTAACATCCACGTATCCCGTACCCATCCAGAGCTTGTAAAGCGTTTGTTTGAAAATGAGATTGAAGAGATCCAGAATGGTGTTGTAGAGATCATGGGTATCTCTAGAGATGCAGGTTCCCGTTCGAAGCTTGCAGTTCGTTCGTTAGATCCAAACGTAGATCCAGTTGGTGCCTGCGTAGGTATGGCAGGTGCGAGAGTCAATACAATCGTCGATGATTTAAAGGGCGAGAAGATCGATGTTATCGCATGGGATGAAGATCCAGAGGTTTATATCAAGAATGCATTAAGCCCATCCGATGTAATCTGGGTACAGGCGTACACAGAAGAGCAGGACGGAAAGCAGAAGAAGTGTGCAAGAGTTGTTGTACCAGACGATCAGCTTTCCCTTGCAATTGGTAAGGAAGGACAGAACGCAAGTCTGGCTGCAAAGCTGACAGGCTATAAGATTGATATCAAGAGTGAGTCACAGGCACGTGATCTGGGTATGATTATAGATGATTATGACGACGATTACGCCGATGACTATGAAGATGAGGAGTAGATAACTTGGCAAAGCAGATACCACTTCGACAGTGTGTAGGCTGTCGGGAGATGAAACCAAAGACAGAGCTTGTCAGAGTCATTAAGACGCCGGAAGATGAGATATGTCTGGACAAGACCGGAAGAAAAAATGGACGTGGTGCTTACATCTGTCTGAATCAGGCGTGCTTGGAGAAAGCAAAGAAAACAAAAGCACTGGAGCGTTCGTTGAAGACGGAAATTCCGGAAGAAATCTACCAGACCATCGCAGAGGAGATGATATAGTTGGCACAAAATCAGAATCGTGCATTGTCTATGCTTTCGATTGCTGCAAAAGCAGGAAAAGTACAGAGCGGCGGATTCCTGACCGAGAAAGCGATTCAGGAGGGCGTTGCATATTTCGTGATCATCGCAGAGGATGCATCGGGCAATACGCAGAAGAAATTCATGGATAAATGCAAGTATTACGAGATTCCGTATACGATTGCGTTTGACAGCACGACGCTCGGCAGACAAATCGGAAAACAGGAGCGGACGGTACTTGCAGTGACAGATGCAGGTCTGGCAAAACAGATTTCTGACAAGTTGGATTAGTTTAAGATTGGAGGTGTAACCCATGAGAGTACACGAGTTTGCAAAACAGTTGACAGCAGAACTTGGAAAAGAAGTAAAAAGCAGTCAGATTATTGATATATTGAGCGGTAAAAAAGAAGGGTTAAAAGCACAGAGCAGCATTGATGATGCAATGATGAAATTTGTGCGGGAGTCTTTGGGCGGAAACAAGCCGGTTGAGGCAAAGAAAGAAGAGCCGAAGAAGGCAGGGCCAAAGAAGGAAGAAGGAAAAAAGGAAGCACCAAAGCAGGAGAACAAGAAGGTGCAGCCAAAGCCAAACAACAATTCCAATTCCGGTAATCAGAATAACCAGAATAAGAAGAACAATAACAATAATAACAACCAGAACCGCAACAACAATCAGGGTAAAAATAATAACAATAACGGAAACAATCAGGGCAGAAATAATAACAATAAGCAGAATAATAATGGAAATAATCAGGGCAAGAATAATAACAACAAGCCTGCAAATGGCAATAACCAGAATGGAGCCAAGCAGGAGAGCCGTGGTACAAATTTCCGGAACGCGGTAAGCAACAACCGTAACACAAGAAATAACAACAATAATAACAATCGGTTTAACAACAATAATAACCGGAACAATAATAACAACAAGAATCATCAGCCAGCACCAAAGAAGCAGGAGCCGGTAGAACCAGTGATCAAGACAATCAAGCTGCCAGAGGTACTGACTGTCGGCGAGCTTGCAAGTAAGATCAAGGTGCCAGTGGCACAGTTGATCAAGAAGATGTTTATGGCAGGTAAGATGTACAATGTAAACTCTGACCTTCCATTTGATGAGGCAGCTGACATTGCACTTGAATACAACTTCATTGCAGAGGAAGAGGAAAAGGTTGATGTGATCGAAGAACTTCTCCGTGAGGAGGAAGAGGACGAGGCAGATATGACTTCCAGACCACCAGTTGTCTGCGTTATGGGACACGTTGATCATGGTAAGACATCCCTGCTCGATGCAATCCGTAATTCTGATGTAACAGCTGGTGAGGCTGGTGGTATTACACAGCATATTGGTGCGTCTGTAGTATCTATCAATGGTCAGAAGATTACATTCCTGGATACACCGGGACATGAGGCATTTACAGCGATGCGTATGCGTGGTGCACAGTCAACAGATATTGCAATCCTTGTAGTTGCAGCCGATGATGGTGTTATGCCACAGACCGTAGAGGCAATCAACCATGCGAAAGCAGCTGGCATCGAGATCATTGTTGCAATCAATAAAATTGATAAGGAAAGTGCGAATATCGACCGTGTAAAGCAGGAGTTGATGGAATACGAGCTCGTACCAGAGGACTGGGGCGGTTCGACAATCTTCTGTCCGGTATCTGCACATACAAAGGAAGGTATTGATAACCTTCTGGAGATGATCATCCTGACCGCGGAGATTCTGGAGCTCAAGGCAAACAAGAACCGGAAGGCACGTGGTATTGTCATCGAGGCACAGCTTGATAAGGGACGTGGTTCAGTTGCAACCATTCTGGTACAGAAGGGTACTTTGCATGTGGGCGACTGTCTGGCAATCGGTGATGTGCATGGTAAGGTGCGTGCGATGTTCGACGATAAGGGGCGCAAGGTGAAGGAGGCGACTCCATCTATGCCAGTTGAGGTACTTGGCTTAAATGGCGTTCCAAATTCTGGAGAGATTGTAATTGCCACAGAAAATGAGAAGGAAGCGCGTACGATTTCCGAGGCATTTATCAACCGTGGCAAGGAAAAACTGATTGCAGATACAAAGCAGCGTATGTCTCTCGATGACCTTTATAACCGGATTCAGGAAGGTAATGTAAAGGATCTGAACCTTATCATCAAGGCAGATGTACAGGGTTCTGTAGAGGCGGTTAAGCAGAGCTTGCTTAAGCTTTCCAACGAGGAAGTGGCAGTTAAATGTATCCACTCCGGTGTTGGTGCAATCAATGAGAGTGATGTAATTCTTGCTTCTGCAAGTAATGCGATCATCATTGGATTTAATATTCGTCCGGACAATCAGGCGAAGGAAGTTGCAGAGCGTGAGAAGGTTGATATCCGTCTGTATCGTGTCATTTACAATGCGATTGAGGATATCGAAAGTGCGATGAAGGGTATGCTTGATCCAATCTTCGAGGAGAAGGTCATCGGTCATGCAGAGGTTCGTCAGACTTACAAGGCTTCTGGTGTTGGTACAATCGCTGGTTCATATGTATTAGATGGTACGATCCAGAGAAACTGCAAAGTTCGTATCAGCCGGGAAGGTGAGCAGATCTTCGAGGGTGAGCTTGCATCTCTGAAGCGTTTCAAGGACGACGTAAAGGAAGTTAAGACAGGATTTGAATGTGGTCTTGTTATGGATGGATTCAATGATATCAAGGAAGGCGATATCATTGAGGCATATATTATGGTTGAGGTACCAAGATAGAAATGAGAAAGACAAGTCATAAATCACAGCGAATCAATGGGGAAGTCCAGAAGGAACTTTCCCGGATCATTCGGATGGAGTTAAAAGATCCACGTATCAATCCCATGACATCGGTAACGGATGTCATGGTGACACAGGATCTGAAATATTGTAAGGCATATATCAGTGTATTAGGCGATGCAGAATCTGGTGCAGAGACGTTAAAGGGCTTAGAGCAGGCGAGTGGATTTATCCGCCGCGAGCTGGCGCGTACGATCAATCTCCGAAATACACCGGAGCTTACGTTTGTATTGGACACATCAATCGAGTATGGAAATTATATGTCTAAGCGTATCGATGAGGTAATCAAAGAGGATCAGAGTAAGCAGAATGAAGAAGAGTGAATTATTAAATCTAATTGAAGATGCAAAGACAATCGGAATATTCGGGCATATCCGCCCGGATGGCGATTGTGTTGGTTCGTGCTTAGGACTGTACAATTATATTCAGGACAACTATGACGCAGAGGTGACCGTGTATCTGGAGAAGATTCCAGATAAGTTTTCGTTCTTAAAGGGCGCGGATGCCATCTGCCATGAACCAGAGTCTCGTGTATTGGATCTTGCAATTTCTCTGGATTGTGGAGACCGCGATCGGCATGGAAGCTTCTATGAGCTTTTCGGTATGGCGAAGAAAAGTGCCTGTCTGGATCATCATAGAAGTAATCAGGGCTTTGGGGATTATTACTATTGTGATGCGGACGCATCTTCTGCAAGTGAAGTATTGTTCCGGCATATTGATCCAGAGAATATCTCGCTTGCCTGTGCAGAGTGTCTGTATCTCGGTATCGTACATGATACCGGCGTGTTCAAGTATTCGGCATGTACAAAGGATACAATGCAGGTAGCCGGTGAATTGCTCGCACATGGCGTGGATGCACAGAAGATTATCGACGATACCTTTTACAGAGTCAGCTACAAGCAGAATCTGCTTATGGGACAGGCGATGGTCAATGCAAAGCTGGCACTGTCCGGACAGGTTGTCTACACCTTTGTGACAAAGGAGATGTTCGATACCTTTGGCTGCGGAAAAGAAGAGACAGATGGCATTGTGGATCGTATCCGCGTGATTGACGGTGTGGAGGTCGCGATATTTGTATACCAGCTTGGCGATGCAATGAAGGTCAGCCTGCGTTCTATCCGCAAAGTCAATGTGAGCAAGATTGCAGTTGCCTATGGCGGTGGCGGACATATCCGTGCGGCTGGCTTTGAAGTGACCGGCGATTTTGATACAGTCGTTGCAGATATTATAAAGATGATAGAGGAACAGCTTTGATAGACGGGATTTTAAATGTTTATAAAGAACAGGATTATACATCATTTGATGTCGTGGCAAAGCTTCGCGGCATCTTAAAACAGAAAAAGATCGGACATACCGGGACACTTGATCCAATGGCAGAAGGTGTCCTGTTGGTTTGTCTTGGTAAGGCGACAAAGCTGGTAGATCTTCTGACCGAAGGAGATAAATGCTACCGTGCGACGATGAAGCTTGGCTATGAGACGGATACCGAGGATGTGACCGGTGAGACGACTGCGGAAGGTGATGCAGCAGTGCTCGCGCAGCTGACACAGGCAGACGTGGAACGTGCAATTTTGTCCTTCGTTGGCAAGTATGACCAGATACCACCGATGTATTCTGCCATCAAAAAGGATGGAAAAAAATTATACGAATATGCCAGAGCCGGAATCGAGGTCAAACGAGAACCAAGACCGGTTGAGATTTATGCAATCCAGGACATTACGAAGGAAGCGGACGATACTTACAGCTTTGATGTGTATTGTTCGAAAGGCACGTATATCCGGTCGTTGTGCCGGGATATCGGAAGAAAACTTTCTTGTCTGGCTGTGTTGTCCGGTTTACACCGGAAAGAAGTGCATGGATTTTCTGTGACAGATGCATTGACGCTGCAGGAGATCGAGGTACGGCAGGCAGATGGAACCCTGCAGGACGCAATCCTGCCAGTGGATGCACTTTTGAAACAGTATCCGGCATATGAGATTACCGAACAGGCAGAGAATTATCTGAGAAATGGAAACAAGCTTTCTCCTCGGTTTTTCAAAGATATGGGAGAAAGACGGGATACGAGAATCCGGGTGTATCATGCAGGCAAGTTTGCAGCCTTATATGATTACAAAGAGGAAGAACAGATATACAAACCATTTAAAATGTTTTTATGAGGAAACTGACGTGAAGAAACTAGCATACAATGACGTGAATATCGCAGATACTGTTGTGGCACTTGGAAAATTTGAGGGCTTGCACAAGGGACATATGTTGCTTATCAACAAAGTATTGCAGTTGTCCCATGAGGCAGGAAAACAATCGGTCGTATTTTCCATCGACATGCCGGGCACAAAGCGCATCTATACAATTCCAGAGCGGGATCGGCTGTTGGAGGAACTTGGTATAGACTGGAATGTTACTTGTGAATTTACGAAGAAGTTTGCGGCGATGAAGCCGGAGACATTTGTCAAGGATGTGTTAGTGGAGCGGCTGCACCCGGAATATGTGGTCGTCGGCAATGATTTCCGGTTTGGCAAAAACCGGCAGGGCGATGTGACGATGCTGCAGGAATATGGAACCCGGTATGGCTTTGAAGTGCTTGCGTTTGAGAAGCTGCGGGAGCAGGGGACAATTATCAGTTCCTCCTATATCCGGGAGCAGATTGAACAGGGGGCAGTGGATGTCGTCCGTGAATATATGGGACGCCCATATAGTATTTCCGGGATTGTCCAGTATGGAAAACAGCTTGGAGCTACAATTGGATTCCCAACAGCCAACTTGATTCCAACGGAAGAAAAATTGTTAGTGCCAAATGGCGTATATGAGACGCGTGTCACAGTGAATAACCAGCATTATCGCGGTGTGACGAACGTGGGAGATAACCCGACCGTGGACGCAGATCATAAAATTAAGGTGGAGACAAATATTCTGGATTTCAATGAAAATCTATATGGAACCTGCCTGAAAATCGAATTTTTACGACAAATTCGAAAAGAAATAAAATTTGATAGCATAGAAGCCTTGAAAAATCAGATCAAATCGGATATACTAGAAGTCGCGCACCAGTAGCTCAGTGGATAGAGCAATGGCCTCCGGAGCCATGTGCGGAGGTTCGATTCCTCTCTGGTGCATTTTTGTATATTGTTGTTCGAAGGAGGACATATGAGTAAGAAGGGTAAAAAAGGAAAGAAAAAGATAGCAGGCCTGATGCTGTTCCTTGGCTGGATGATCTTTATTCTGCTTGCCGTTGTATTCTATTTCTATTTCTTCTCGGATCTGGATCTGAGAATGTTTAACAAAGACAAAGCGACGCAGACGGATGCACAGCAGACGAACCAGACCGGCTTTTCTTACGAGACAAATGCAAATCTGGATATCAATTCCCTGATTATAGAGTATTATGCAGCGTTGGCGGTTTGCGATCAGGACAAGCTGAAGACCTATGTTACAGATCCAAGCCAGTTCGATGATATGACCGTTTATCAGCAGCGTTCCGCTGTGATCAAGGCATATTCAAATGTGAATTGTTACACGATGCCGGGATACACGGAAGATGCGACACTTGTGTATGTAACAAGCAACTTGAGTATGGCGAACATTACAAGTGTTCCTCTGAATATTAATCAGTTCTATGTTGTGAAAACAGCAGATGGATATAAGATTGATAATTCAGCACATTCGCAGGAAGTTACGAATTACATCGAGACACAGAGTCAGTCAACGGATATTCAGAATCTGTACAAAGCAGTACAGGATAACGTAAACAGTTGTATTGCAAATGATGCGGCATTCGCAGAGTTCTACAATACGATCAGTTCCGGACAATAATAAAAAATAAGGGCTGTTGTTCGTCAACAGCCCTATTATTATATCCATGTATTTTACAAGAAATCATCCGCACCATCTTCGTCTTCGTCCTCATCGGCTGCACGGACATCAATGCCACGTGGCGGAACCGGAGTGGAGAATACGATCTGTGTTTCTGTGTTTCCGTATTTCTGGAGTTGCCCGATGAAAGTATCAAGCTCCATTGTGCTAGGGAAGCATACTTTAATCAACATGGAGTATGCACCGGTAACGCAGTTACACTCCAAAACGTTCGGACATGCTTGGATAAACGGGTAGAATTCCGGTTTCCGTTTTGGATCGAGCGCCATGTTTATAAAGGCTGTAATGTGATACCCGAGAGACACTGGGGCAACACTTGCGTGATAGCCGGAGATGATTCCGCTTTTCTCTAAACGCTCAATACGGGCAGAGACAGCGGGGGAGGAAAGAAATACTTTGCTTGCCAGATGCTTCAATGGATATCTGGCATTTTCCTGTAATAAGTGAAGAATTTTTTTATCAATATTATCCATAATATGCCTCCTTTACACTTTTTCTAAAATTTATAAAGCGATTATACAACTGTTAATATAGAAATGCAACTATAAAATTAATAAAATTAAGGGGAATGTCATGTCTAACGAAATTCGATTAAATAAATACTTAAGTGAAGCAGGAATCTGTTCCCGCCGGGAAGCCGACAGGCTGATTGAAGCCGGAAAGGTAACGGTGGATGGAACAATCGCGGATCTTGGGACACGCGTCGGCGATTCTTCAGTTGTTACCTGCAATGGAAAGCCGGTACATCTGCATACGAAAAAGGTGATCTATGCATACAATAAGCCGATCGGACAGGTCTGTACATCGAAGGATGCTGATCCGGACAGTATCTTCCGGTATGTAGAGTTCCCGGAGCGGGTAAACTATGTAGGACGTCTTGATAAGGATTCGACCGGACTTTTGCTTCTTACAAATGACGGAGATCTGGCAAATGAGATCCAGCGCTCCAGAAACAATCATGAAAAGGAATACCATGTGCGAGTCAACACAGATATCACAGAAGATTTTATTAAGAAGATGTCGGAGGGCGTTGAGATTTTAGATACGGTAACGAAACCATGTAAAGTCAAAAAGACCGGAACGAGAAATTTCTCGATCATATTGACACAGGGATTGAACCGGCAGATCCGGCGGATGTGCGATGCATTGCATGTACGGGTTGTGCACTTAAAGCGTGTCCGAATCATGAATATTCGTCTTGGAAGCTTACGACCGGGTGAGTTTCGGACGCTGACGCGGGGCGAAGAACAGGAGCTGCGGAGACTGGTGCAGAAGAGATTGTGACAGGAAAAGGAGAAAATGATGGATGCAAAAACAGAGCGTATGAAAGAATTGGTGGAGCTGTTAAATCAGGCTTCCAAAGCATATTATCAGCAGGATACAGAGATCATGTCCAATCTGGAATATGATGCGTTGTATGATGAGCTTGCGGCGTTAGAGCAGGAGACCGGTCTGATCTTATCCAAAAGCCCGACACAGAATGTCGGTTACGAGATCATCAGTGAGCTGCCGAAGGAACGGCATCCGGCCCCAATGTTATCTTTGGACAAGACAAAAAGTGTTGAGGATCTGGCAGCGTGGCTGGGTGATAAAACAGGAGTCATGTCGTGGAAGATGGATGGACTGACGGTTGTATTGACTTACGAGGATGGCGTGCTTGTGAAGGCAGTCACACGTGGAAACGGCGAGATTGGTGAGGTCATCACGAACAATGCGAAGGTATTTGCGAATCTGCCGAACCAGATCGCGTACAAAGGTCCGCTTACGATCCGTGGCGAGGCGGTCATTACCTATACAGATTTTGAGCGTATCAATGCCACGATTCCGGATATTGACAGCAAATATAAAAACCCGAGAAACTTATGCTCCGGCAGTGTGCGGCAGCTCAATAATCAGATCACAGCCGAGCGGAATGTGCATTTCTTTGCGTTTAATATGCTTGATACCGGAGATGCGGAAATCGATGCAACGATGAATTCAAAGTTTGATTTCCTGACTTCACTTGGTTTTGAGGTTGTGGAACACGTCGATGTCACAGCGGCAACGATGCAGGAGATGGTCACACATTTTGCAGAGAAAATCGAGACGAACGATTTCCCATCTGATGGACTCGTGCTTTCGTTTGATGATGTGGAATATGGTAAAAGTCTTGGACGGACAGCGAAATTCCCGCGGGATTCGATCGCATTTAAATGGGCAGACGAGGAAGCGGAGACAACGCTTCGGCATATTGAGTGGAGTCCGTCCCGTACCGGGCTGATCAATCCGGTGGCAGTCTTTGATGCGGTATCGCTCGAAGGAACGTCTGTGAGCCGTGCCAGTGTCCACAATGTGAGCATTGTGAAGCAGTTACAGCTTGGAATCGGTGATACGATCAAGGTGTATAAGGCGAATATGATCATCCCGCAGATCAGTGAGAACCTGACGAAATCCGGTACACTCGAGATTCCGGATACTTGTCCGGCGTGTGGCGGTAAGACAGAGATCCGCGAGGACAATCAGGCACAGACGCTTGTATGTCCGAATCCGGCATGCCCGGCAAAGGCAATCAAGCTATTCACACATTTTGTATCACGAAACGCGATGAACATCGATGGTTTATCTGAGGCAACGCTGCAGAAGTTCTTAGACTGCGGCTTTATTGAAGAGTTGTATGATATCTACCGGATTGACCGCTATGGGACAGAAATCGTGAAATTAGAGGGCTTTGGGCAGAAGTCTTATGACAATATGATGGAGAGCATCGAGGCAAGCCGTACGACACAGCTTGCGCGTGTCCTGTATGGACTTGGAATTTTGAACGTCGGTACCGCCATGGCAAAATCCATCTGCAAATATTTCAAAGATGATGTGGAGGCAATTATCCATGCCGATGCAGCGCAGTTTGCCGAGATTGAGAAGATCGGCGATGTGATCGCAGAGGGCATTGAGGCATATTTCGCAGATCCGAACAATATCCGGGTACTGCGTGAGATCTTGAAGGAAGTGACACTTGTCGTCGAGGAGAATACGGCACCACAGGATCTCGAAGGCAAGACATTTGTCATTACTGGTTCACTCAATCATTTTGCAAACCGGGATGAACTTAAAAAATTGATCGAAGACCGTGGCGGAAAAGTCGCAGGCAGTGTTTCTTCGAAGACCACGTACCTGATCAATAACGATGTATTATCTTCCTCATCGAAGAATAAAAAGGCGAAATCATTGGGAATTCCGATTATTTCCGAGGATGATTTCTTGCAGTTATAAAAAATTCGTGGTATGCTTTAGCTTTAGAGAAGAAAAGAGGTTTTAGAGATGCCGATTAGAATAGACAACGATCTGCCAGTGAAGAAAGTACTGGAACAGGAAAATATATTTGTGATGGACGAACACCGTGCTATGACACAGGATATACGTCCACTTGACATTTTGATTTTAAATCTGATGCCGTTAAAGGAAGATACGGAGTTGCAGCTTCTGCGCAGCCTGTCGAACACACCGTTGCAGGTAAATATCTCCTTTATCCGCACAATGTCCTATGAATCAAAGCATGTGTCCGAATCCCATCTGGAGCGTTTCTACAGTGATTTTGAACACGTGAAGAATAAGAAATGGGATGGTCTGATTATTACCGGAGCGCCAGTCGAGAATATGGAGTTTGAGGAAGTGGAGTACTGGGATGAGCTGACAGCCATCATGGACTGGTCAGTTACGAATGTTACATCCACACTGCATATCTGCTGGGGGGCACAGGCAGGACTTTACTATCGTTATGGAGTGAAGAAATACCAGCTTCCAGCGAAATTTTCTGGTGTGTACAAGCATTATACGTTCCATAAGCGGACACCGCTGGTACGTGGATTTGATGATTCATTCTTAGTGCCACAGTCCCGCTATACCGGTGTGGATAAGCAGGCAATCGTCGATAATCCGCTTCTGGAGATCGTCGCAGAGTCCGATATTACAGGACCATACCTGATTATTGGAGAGGACGGCAAGAACATCTTCGTAACCGGACATCCAGAGTATGATACATTTACACTTGATCAGGAATATAAGCGTGACATCAAGCGTGGATTAAATCCGAACATTCCGGTCAATTATTACCCGGATGATGATCCGGAGCAGAAGCCGATCAAGTCATGGAGATGTCATGCGAATACACTCTATGCAAATTGGCTCAATTATTACGTCTACCAGAGCACCCCTTACGACTGGACGAAGAAGGTTACGAATTAAGGGACGCAAGCTTCGTGATCGTGAGTGCGTTGTGGAGCAGGTAGCCACCGAACATGCCGCATATGTATGCGTGGATGCCAAAATGTGGCACAAAGAAGATAATACATAAGATCCGCACGCTGATGCCGAGAATATTGTAGATTAAGTTCTGGGTGGCGTAGCCGATTGCGTTCATAACGCTGGAAAGCGTTGTGGAGAGATAAATAAACGGACATAGAAATCCCATCAGCTGTAGCAGCGTTCCTGCTTCAGCACTTTCAAAGGCAAAGGTACAGATTGTTTTTCCGAAGAGTATATACAGGACACAGGCGAAGCTTCCAAGCATGATGCAGAAAAGAGCACTTGATACAAGTGCTTTTTTTATTGCTTCCGTATCGCGTTTCGCACACGCGTAAGAAATGGATGGAAGCAGCATCGTGGAAAGCGAGTTCGTGATCGTTGCCGGAAAAAGCAGAAATGGGATCACGATACCGGTGATGATACCGTACATTTCCATGCTTGTATCGGCGTTGTTGTAATACTGGAAAAGAAACGTCGGAAGTATGATTGCTTCAAAACTGGAAAATAACGTAAAAATCAGGTTGTTGGAAGTAATTGGAATAATGTCTTTCAGCATTGGAATCATAAGGGATGATTTCTTTTTCACTGAAATGCACATATCTTTATCTGGCAATCTGTTCGCTTGATTCTGCTTTCTTCGGAACAAGATATAACAGCTGACCGCGTAAAATGTGGCGCCCATCTCGCCGATCACAACACCGAGTACAGCCGTTTTGGCGTCGACATGATCCTGCATATAAGAGATGGCAAGAAGGTAGACGGAACCAATCCGTATAATCTGTTCGATCAACTGGCAGCTTCCGGAGAAAACCGGTTTTTCATGTCCGATAAAAAATGCATTGATGCAGGCTTTTATGGCGACAAATGGAACCGCTGGTGAGAGAATGCGCAACAGGATACGGCAGTCGGTATTTTTCAGGATATGCATGGCGATGAAGTCACAGCCAAAGAAAAAGCAGGCAGAGACAAGCAGGCTCAGCACAAAACTCAAAAATCCACCGAAGCAAAGCGCACGGCGGGTATCGGAATATTTTTTCTTGCCAAGCAGATAGGATACATGTTTGGTAATTGTCGTTGCGATTCCCTGACAGCAAAAAGAAATGCCTAAGATGTAAAGTGGAAAAATAAGCTGATAAGTTCCAAGCTCTTTAACACCAATCAGCCGGGTCAGGAATATTCTATTATAAAAGCCGAGACATTTGGTCAGGATGCCGGTTATGGTCAGTATCAGGGTTCCTTTGATGATGGTTCGTTTTGACATGATGCTCATTCCTGCCAGAGTCTTGGTTTATTATATTGGATAGGGCGATAAAATATGACAGTTTATATGGATCACGCAGCGACGACGAGCACCCATCCGGAAGTGATTCGTGCCATGCAGCCGTACTTTCACGACAAATTTGCGAACCCTTCCGGCATTTACAGTATCGCAAAGGAAAACCGGCAGAAGATAGAAAAATGCCGTCAGATGATCGCGGATACCCTGCATGCGAAAAAGAACGAGATTTATTTCACGGCAGGCGGTTCGGAGGGCGATAACTGGGCGTTAAAAGAGATTGCAGACACATACAGTAAAAAGGGCAGACATATCATCACGACAAAGCTGGAGCATCACGGAATCCTGCATACATGCGAATACCTCGAAAGGCATGGATTCGAGGTCACATATCTGGATGTGGATATATACGGACGTGTGAATCCGGTACAGGTGGAGCGGGCAATCCGGAAGGATACGATTTTAATATCCGTGATGTTTGCAAACAATGAGATTGGAACGATACAGCCGATCGGTGAGATCGGAGCAATCGCCAGACGGCACAATGTATTATTTCATACGGATGCGGTGCAGGCGTATGGACAGATTCCAATTGACGTTGCATGCCTGCAGGTCGATCTGCTTACTGCGAGCGGACACAAATTCCGCGGACCAAAGGGAACCGGTTTTTTATATATGCGGGAAGGGGTGCGTCTGCAAAGTCTGATCCACGGTGGGGCGCAGGAACAGGGACTTCGGGCAGGCACAGAAAATGTACCCGGTATCGTCGGACTTGCGACCGCCGCATACATTGCGGATGCAGCGATGGAACAGCGGATGCAGTATGAAATCCAGATCCGTGATTATATGATCGGTGAACTGCTTACAACGATTCCGTACAGCCAGTTAAATGGACACCCGGAGCAAAGACTTCCAAACAATATCAATGTGTCCTTTCAGTTCGTTGATGGTGGATCACTGCTTGTCATGCTGGATACGCTTGGTATCTGTGCCTCCGGTGGATCGGCATGCACATCTGCATCGAAAAAACCGTCCCATGTATTAAAGGCAATCGGACTTTCTGACGAGCTGGCACGCGGCACGATACGGCTGACAATCGGGGAAGAGACAACAAAAAAGGATGCAGACTATGTGATTGACTGCATCCGGGAACTCGTCGGGGGACTGCGGGAACAGTCGCCTTTTTATGAAGATTACCGGTCACGTATGTACGCGCCAGATTAAGGAATTTTATGGAATTCTGGTTTGCGTTCTTTGAATGTCGTATAGTAACGGAAACCGTGGGAGAGCAGCAGCTCTCTTGCAACATCAAAGCCATAGCCAATATGCTCCGCATGATGCGCGTCGCTTCCGACTGTGATGATTTCTCCGCCGGCGTCCTTGTACATTTTCAGGATATCTGTATGAGGATGCGGGAAGGAGAGACCGCGGTATAAGCTTCCGGTATTGATCTCAATACCCTGACCACGGGCGACAAGAATCTGAAACAGCTCTTCAAAGATATCTGCATAATTGCGAATATCAAAAAGATCTGCCTTCGTCTTTCCGTAGCGCACGATATAATCAAGGTGTCCGCATACATTGAAGTTATCAAATTCTTTTACACAGGCAAGCAGCGTTTCAAAATAATGACGGTAGGCAGTCAGGTCATCTTTCCCTTCAAAATATTCCGGGTAATATGGATCCATGCCGTCGACGACATGCAGGCTGCATATAATAAAATCCAGTTCCGGGTGTGCCTGCACGAATGTGTTTAATTTTTTCGTTGTCGATGGCATCACGCCAAGTTCCACACCCACGCGAAGATCAAACTCCGGGACAAGCTTCTCAGAAAGAGCGTGGTAAGTGCGATAGTAGGAATCCAGATCTAAATCAAAATCCACGTCCGGTTCCTCAGGCCGGACCGGGAAATCCATGTCATAATGATCTGTAACGCAGAGGGCAGACAAGCCTTTTTCTTTTGCGGAGGCGATCACTGCCTGCATTGGTTCGTCACAGTCACTGGAAAAATCCGTATGAAAATGATAATCGGGAAATAGCATGGTTTAATCCTCCTGTAAAATATAATGCATAAAATACTATGATTTCACGAAAGCTATGATTGCTAATTATAACGTATAATCTTATAAAATCCAATAAATTTGGAAAATCACGCACTTTTTGAAAAAAATTACAAAAAATAGTCTTGAATTTTACTATAAAAGAAGTTATGATATTTGATGTAAGTTTTTAGATGAATTACTGCAGCCATGCAGTATTTAAATCTTAATAATTAAAACTTAGGAGGATTAAAAAATGGCAGTAAAAGTAGCAATTAATGGTTTTGGACGTATCGGACGTCTTGCATTCAGACAGATGTTTGACGCAGAAGGTTATGAAGTAGTTGCAATCAACGACTTGACAAAGCCTTCTATGCTTGCTCACCTTTTGAAGTATGATTCATCACAGGGTAAGTATCAGTATGCAGATCAGGTTTCTGCTGATGATGAAGCAGGTACAATCACAGTTTGTGGTAAGACACTTAAGATCTATGCTGAGGCAGATGCTAAGAATCTTCCATGGGGAGAGCTTGATGTAGACGTTGTACTTGAGTGTACAGGTTTCTATGTATCAAAGGCTAAGTCACAGGCTCATATCGATGCAGGTGCTAAGAAGGTAGTTATTTCAGCTCCAGCTGGTAACGATCTTCCTACAATCGTATATAGCGTAAACGAGAACACACTTACAGCAGATGACAAGATCATCTCTGCAGCTTCTTGTACAACAAACTGTCTTGCTCCTATGGCTAAGGCACTTAACGATTACGCTCCAATCCAGTCAGGTATCATGTCAACAATCCACGCTTACACAGGTGATCAGATGGTACTTGATGGACCACACAGAAAGGGTGATTTCAGACGTGCTCGTGCAGCAGCTGTAAACATCGTTCCTAACTCAACAGGTGCAGCTAAGGCTATCGGTCTTGTTATCCCAGAGCTTAATGGAAAGCTCATCGGTTCTGCACAGAGAGTTCCTGTACCTACAGGTTCTACAACAATTCTTACAGCAGTTGTTAAGGGTAAGGACGTAACTAAGGAAGGCATCAACGCTGCTATGAAGGCTGCAGCTTCTGAGTCTTATGGTTACAATGAGGAGCAGATCGTATCTTCAGATATCGTTGGTATGAGATATGGTTCACTCTTCGATGCTACACAGACAATGGTAGCTCAGATCGCTGACGATCTGTACGAGGTTCAGGTTGTTTCTTGGTATGATAACGAGAACTCATACACAAGCCAGATGGTTAGAACAATCAAGTACTTCGCTGAGTTGGCTTAATTTAGTCAGACTCTTTTAGAGAAGACCTACAAGGGTCCGGTCTTAATTGGACCGGGCCCTTATTTTTATCATTTCAAAATCCAGGAGGAATTTATAATGTCATTAAATAAGAAATCCGTTGATGATATCAACGTAAAGGGACTTCGTGTTCTTTGCAGATGCGACTTTAACGTACCTTTGAAGAACGGCGAGATTACAGACGAGAATCGTCTGGTTGCAGCTCTTCCAACAATCAAGAAGCTGATCGCTGATGGCGGTAAGGTTATCCTTTGCTCTCACCTTGGAAAGGTTAAGACAGAGGAAGACAAGCAGACAAAGACTCTTGCACCAGTTGCAAAGAGACTGACAGAGCTTCTTGGACAGGAAGTAAAGTTTGTACCAAGCTTAGAGGTTGTTGACGATACAGTTCGTGCAGCTGTAGACGCTATGAAGGATGGCGAGGTTATCCTTCTTGAGAATACACGTTTCAGAGCAGAAGAGACAAAGAACGGAGAGGCTTTCTCTAAGGATCTTGCAAGCATCTGTGACGTATTCGTAAACGATGCATTTGGTACAGCACACAGAGCACACTGCTCAAACGTTGGTGTAGCTGCACTTGTTGATACAGCTGTTGTTGGATATCTGATGCAGAAGGAAATCGATTTCCTCGGAAATGCAGTTGAGAATCCTGTAAGACCTTTCGTTGCTATCCTTGGTGGTGCAAAGGTTGCTGATAAGCTGAACGTTATCTCTAACCTTCTTGAGAAGTGCGATACACTCATCATCGGTGGTGGTATGGCTTACACATTCCTCAAGGCTAAGGGATATGAGATCGGTAAGTCACTTGTTGACGAGACAAAGCTTGACTACTGTAAGGAAATGATGGAGAAGGCTGAGAAGCTTGGCAAGAAGCTTCTGCTTCCAGTAGACTCTGTTATGATCGACGATTTCCCTAACCCAATTGACGATCCTACAATCGCTACAACTATCTGCGATGCAGACAAGATGGATGCATCTAAGGAAGGCTGCGATATCGGACCTAAGACAATCGAGCTTTACTCAGAGGCTGTTAAGACAGCTAAGACAGTTGTATGGAACGGACCTATGGGTGTATTCGAGAACCCGGTTCTTGCAACAGGTACAAAGGCAGTTGCAGCAGCACTTGCTGAGACAGACGCTACAACAATCATCGGTGGTGGTGATTCTGCAGCAGCTGTTAACCAGCTTGGCTATGGCGACAAGATGAGCCACATCTCAACAGGTGGTGGAGCTTCACTTGAGTTCTTGGAAGGTAAGGAACTGCCAGGTGTTGCAGCAGCTAACGATAAGTAATTATATTTAAGGAGATAAAAGAAATGGCAAGAAAGAGAATTATTGCAGGTAACTGGAAGATGAACATGACTCCATCAGAGGCTGTAAAGCTTGTTGAGGAGTTAAAGCCATTAGTAGTAAATGATGATGTAGATGTAGTTTACTGTGTACCAGCCATCGACATCGTTCCTGTTGTTGAGGCTGTTAAGGGCACAAACGTACAGGTTGGTGCTGAGAACTTCTACATCGAGGACAAGGGTGCTTACACAGGTGAGATCAGTGCACCAATGCTTGTAGATGCAGGCGTGAAGTATGTAATCATCGGACATTCAGAGCGTCGTGAGTACTTCAAGGAAGACGATGCATTCTTGAACAAGAAGGTTAAGAAGGCAATCGCTTCCGGACTTACACCAATCCTTTGCTGCGGTGAGACACTGGAGCAGAGAGAGATGGGCGTAACAATGGATTGGATCAGACTTCAGATCAAATCTGACCTTGCAGGCGTTGCAGCAGATGATGTAAAGAACCTTGTAATTGCTTATGAGCCAATCTGGGCAATCGGTACAGGTAAGACAGCTACATCTGATCAAGCTGAGGAAGTATGTAAGGGTATCCGTGAACTCATCGCTGAGGTTTATGACACAGATACAGCAGAGGCAGTTCGTATTCAGTATGGCGGTTCTATGAACGCTGGCAATGCGAAGGAACTTCTTGCAAAGCCAAACATCGATGGTGGTTTGATCGGTGGTGCTTCTCTGAAGGCTGAGTTTGGTCAGGTTGTAAATGCATAATAAGTATTGATATACTTTGGTATTGATGTATAAACAGACTGTCTGTTCACATGTATGTGTGAGCAGGCAGTTTTTTTGTAAATGATTTGTAAATCCTATAATTTGGACGAGAAATCTGAGAATAGATGTGTTAAGATAAGAATATCTGGGAATCGAAATTCCTATTTTGTGGATAAGTAAGGGGAACAGATATGCAGAAGACAAGAATTTTAATCGTAGAAGATGAGACAGCAATCGCGAAAATGATTGCGATGAATCTTCGCGTGGCAAATTATGATGCGGTAATCTATGAAGATGGTGCAGAAGCGGCAAAGGGCTTAGAACAGGATCATGCATATGACCTTGCGTTGTTAGATGTAATGGTTCCGGGCATGGATGGATTTACATTGCTTCCGATCGTGCGGGAGTATGGAATTCCGGTTATCTTCCTGACAGCGAAGGATGATCTGGCGTCGAAGATCCAGGGCTTAAAAGGCGGTGCGGAAGATTATATTGTAAAGCCATTCGAAGTACTGGAGCTTCTGGTACGGATTGAGAAGGTGCTTGCCCGTACAAAGCCAGAAGAGCATACATTATCGGTGCTGAATCTGGAGATTGACTTCGAACAGCATACCGTCCGGCAGGATGGCAAAGAAGTATCACTAAAACCGATGGAATTTGAACTTCTGGCAGTACTTGCCAGGAACAAAAACCGTGCGATATCCAGGGAGAATCTGCTTCGCATGGTCTGGGGCGTCGAATATATGGGTGAGACACGTACCGTGGATGTTCATATCGGACAGCTTCGGAAGAAGCTGAATCTGGCAGAGCATATTAAGACTGTATCAAAGCTCGGATACAGATTGGAGGAGTAAGTTGAAACTTCAAACATGGATTACATGGCTTTGCTGTATGGCAGTTTTAATTGCAACAATCATCGTAGATGTGCTTGTATGGAATGTTGAGCGGAAAAATATTATAAGTGAGGCGACTTCAAATGCCTTAAATGAGATGTATTCTCTTGCGGATGCGTATAATCAGACGTTTGAGCGAAGTCAGTTTACAAGTAACTCGGATGAAGTTATGGATATACAGCTACAGTATTTCTTCAAGACAAGATTGGATGAATACACAATCTGTGTCCGCTATCAGGAGATAGATGGAACTTTGGTCAATGATGCCGAGCACGGGTATTTTGTATATAATCATACGGTTCTTTCTCTGGATGATGTTGAGAATAACGATTATAATTCGATTGCGAATGAAACGATTTCCTATGGAACGCTACACTATCAGGATTCCGAATATCTAATCTGTAAATATACGACGAAAAACAGATTAAGCATCTATCATCTGACGTGCATTGATTATGCAAAGGATAAACTTCGAAATCTGACGATGTATATGATTGTAATCACATTTAGTGTTATGGTTGTAATGAGTATCATTGTCGCGTTGATTCTCCGGCATAGTCTTCGTTCACTCAAGGAACTGAACGCGACAGCCGCGGATATTGCGAAGGGAAATTATGACAAGCGTGTGAATGTCAGAGGGAAAAATGAAATTGCGACACTTGGTACGACTTTTAACCAGATGGCGGAAGCTGTCGAGACACGTACAAAGTCATTGGAGGAATCGGAACGGCAGAAGACGCTTTTCATGGGGAATCTGACACATGAGCTGAAAACTCCGCTTGCCGCAATCTCCGGGTATGCGCAGACCTTGCTTACCGTGCGGCTGGATGAGGCGGATGAAGCTGAGGCACTTGGCTATATCGACGAGGAATGCAAGCGGCTTGAACGCTTGTCGAAGAAGATGCTGCGCCTGTTGGAACTTGATACGGAGCAGAAGCTGGAATTGCATGAGATTCCGGTCAGACAGCTCTTTGAACAGACGGGGCGTTTGTGCCGGAAGCTGCTAGAGACAAAAGGTGTCACGCTTCAGTATGAGGAACACGGTGAGTGTTTCCTGGTGGAGGAAGATCTGATGACCGAAGTGCTTGTGAATCTCGTGGATAACGCCAATAAGGCAAGCAAGCAGGGAGATACGATCCGGTTGATTGCGAATGATCATCAGATTCTGGTGCAGGATACAGGATGCGGAATTCCGGAAGAGGAGCAAAAGAAGATTCTGGAGCCTTTTTATATGATTGACAAATCGCGCAGCCGGAAGAACGGCGGTGCCGGGCTGGGACTGGCGCTTACGGCATTAATCCTGAAACGGCATGATGTGACATTGGCAATCGAGAGTGAGGAAGGAAAAGGCACGACAATGATTTTGAATTTTCCGGTAGGCTAGTTCGGGTGAGATGGCGATAATATTTTGATATGTCGCACTTGTTGATATGTATGAGCATAATTCTAATATATGATATTGGTAATTGGTTGAATAAATGGCATATTGGGAGGGTTCCTCCGGATATGCCATTTTTTATGAATTTACAATTTGTTTAAATAATGATGAATACTCGATGTGGTATGAAGTGTTAACATAACATCAACATACAGAGAAACATATTTATCATGCTTAAAAGCCAGATAAATATCATTGAAACTCACTAAAACTAATAGTAAGAAGAGCAGAAAGGAATAACAACCATGAGAAAATATAAACGTATTGCAAGTATCTTCGTTGCAGCCACACTTACCGCATCATTATTTGCGGGGTGCCAGAAGAGTCCGGAGAAAGAAATCGTATCGAATAAAGACATGGATAATATGATCGAGCAGGCACAGGATACGCAGTCGTCAACAACCGAGGTTGCGGAGGTTGCCAAGGATTATGATACCTATCAGACTGATATCAAGGATGACAGCCTGCATGTGACAGTCCATGCGGACGCACAGGTAGATATCCCGGATACGAGTCAGTTGTCAATCTTCCGTGTACAGCAGATGCAGTTTGATCAGGCGTTTCTCGATCAGGTACGGACTACTTTATTTGGAGAGCAGACATTGTATGACGGAACCTGCTTGAGTCAGTTGACAAAAGCGGATTATGAGTCCGAGATTCAGGCCGGAAAAGATGACATTGCGGAAATTCAAAACAATAACTTATATTCGGATGATGATAAAGAGGTTATGATACAGGAGCGGCAGTCTAACATTGATGAATGTCAGGCAAAGTATGAGACTGCACCAGAAGCAATCAACTATACCGGCAGTCCATCGGATAATCAGATTCACAGTATTTCAGAGCTTGTATCAAACAATCCATCCAATGAATATTATTCATGGCAGAGTGAATTTGATGGTGCAAATGCCAGTATCTTTTACGGAATCAACGATGCTTCCAATGGTTCATATCAGTCACTGTATCTGCAGAACAATGAGAACTATGGAAATCTGATCCGATATCGAAGCTCAAAACTTGGATATATTAATGTTGGTTCCTCTGTTATGAGTGGTGGAAATTACTCAGATGCAGTACCGGAAGAATATAAGTTTGCAATGGAGGAAGCACACTGGGTATGGCCGGCAGATGAGGATATGCCGATTGACAAAATCAGCGAAGAAAGCGGTATGGCAAAAGAGGATTTCATCGAGAATACGAAAGATGTGACAACGATTTCCGAAGCGGATGCCAGACAGAAGGCAGAAGATCTGTTGCAGTCTTTAGGGATGCATGATTTTACATATTATAGCGGTGGACTTGTCACGGAAGTGACAGAGTATAACAAAATTGAAGCCCTGCGTCAGAGCCTTGGTGGAGCTCCATATCGAACAGTCTATGCTTTCCGGTATCAGCGATGTATCGATGGTGTTTTCGTAAACAACGACGGTGGAAGCAAGATCGTTGATGAATGGCAGGGAGATACTTATAACAAAAAATTATGGTCGAGCGAAGATGTAGTAGTCTTCGTAGATGACGATGGCATCGTTGGATTTGATTATCTTGTTCCACTGGAAGTTACCGATACGGTTGTAGAAAAATCAACATTGAAGAACTTTGATGAGGTCAAGGATATCTTTGAACAGATGGCAATTACAATGAATGCGGTGAATTCGGAAGAGGCAAGTGACGGAAATGTAACGATTGATATTGATTCTGTGAAGCTTCGCTATACAAGAATCAGCGAGAAAGACAGCTTTGATACCGGACTTTTGGTTCCGGTCTGGGATTTTATCGGAACAAAAACAGACCAATATGGATATGAGGTTCAAAACGCAGTTATTATGTCCATCAATGCGATTGATGGTTCGGTGATTGACCGAAGTCTTGGGTATTAGAAAACGAAAAAAATGGGATTTATGATGAATGACAAAAGGAATATTGTTCTTTTATCAATCAATGCAATCGATGGAACCGTCATTGATAAAGATCTGGGGTATTAAATGAACAGTTTTGAGACAGACATGAAACGAGCGATAATTTCAAAAGGATTTCTGGCAGGATTTGTGTTAGAGCTTCTTATCTTCTGGAAGGTAGGCGGTGACTCGGAGTTATTCCGGGTGACCGTTCCTGTCATATCCACGTTTCCGTATGCAACCGCATGGCTTGCCGATTATCAGAGCGGGTATATCAAGGCGTATCTGCCAAGATGTGGAAGAACATCCTATATCTGTGGCAAGTTCCTTGCATGTGGGATTGCGGGCGGATTGGTTGAGATGCTTCCATGCCTGTTATACTTGCGTTTTGCCAAGAACGCCGCAGCATTAAATCTGATGCTTATTTTCTTCTCGGCGATGGTATGGGCGCTGCTTTCGGCGACACTTGCGGCAATCTCGAACAGCCGGTATATCGCATATGGCGGAAGCTTCGTCATCTATTACATATTGGTGATCCTGCATGACCGGTATTTCGAGGATATCTACTGTCTGTATCCATACGAGTGGATCCAGTATGAACATAACTGGATCTTCGATGAGCAGGGCATAGTGATCCTGCTTAGCAGTCTGTCGGTTCTGCTGTTTTTGATCTATTACAATACGGTAAGGAGGTACATTGAACGTGTATAAGCTAAGACAGATTCTACTTACCGCGTTTGCAAATTTCAGAAGATGGAAGAAGAATCCGCAGATCATACTGGCGTTCTGCCTTGCATTTATCGTAAGCTTCCTGCTTTCCGACAAGGTGCTTGTATTCGCGAAGGAGCATGACACGATCCTGCAGATGGCAGAGCCGTTCATCTGGACATTCGGCGATGCACAGTCGGTGCTGATCATCTCGTTACTCTTGCTTTTGTTATTTGCAGATATGCCTAACCTTGGAAATGATGTCCCGCTTTTTCTGGTGCGGATTGATCGGAAGGTATGGGTGCTTGGACAGATCCTGTATCTGATCCTTGCAACGTTTCTGTTCCTTTGTTTTATCCTGCTTTCTACCTGTATCTTGGCAAGCAGTCAGGCATTTGTGGCAAATATGTGGAGCGATACAGCGGCAGTGCTTGGGTATTCGAACATCGGCTATGAGCTGAATGTGCCGTCGTTCGTGAAGGTGATGGAGTTGAATTTCCCGTATCAGGTGATGTTCCACATATTCGGACTGATGCTTGGGTATTCGATCGTGATGGCAGGAATCATATTATTTTTCAACATGGTGAAGGACAACGGCGGTATGATCGCAGGTATCATCTATTCGGGATTCGGGTTCCTGCTGACACCGGATACACTGTCGGATATCCTGCATATCCCGGCGGTGCAGTCGCGGTATGCAAATATCATATTCGGCTGGATATCACCACTCAACCATGCCACGTATTACATGCATAGCTTTGGCTATGATAATCTGCCGAAACTATGGGTATCGTATGTATTTTTTGCAGGGGTGGCACTTTTGATATTTATATTGTGTCTGCTCCGGATCCGCAGGTATACGTTCCAGTTTACAGGAACACAGTTACGATAATTACATTATGTAAATTAAATGAATGAATAACCAAGAATCAGAATGTGAGGAAATGAGGTTCCTAGATAGATGGAAGAAACCAGAAATGAAAACGGACAAGAAAATAGCAATGAAAAAGTACACGAATGCAAACAGGGAATCGTCGTGGAACATGTCTACAAATCCTTCGGGAAAGAGCGTGTGCTGGTAGATGTAAATCTGGAGATTCCACCGGGGAAGATCTACGGCGTGGTTGGAAATAACGGAAGTGGAAAAACCGTGCTGATGAAATGCATCTGCGGATTTATGCATCCGGACAAGGGGCAGATCTATGTCGGGGGCAGCCGTGTCGGGAAGGAATGTGATTTCCCGGACAAGCTCGGTGTGATCATCGAGACACCGGGATTTCTGCCGGCGTTAAGTGGATATAAGAACCTGAAGATTTTAGCAGATCTGAAAGGCAGGATCGGGAAAAATGAGATTATCGAGACATTACAGCGCGTCGGCTTAAATCCTAAGATGAAAAAGCCGGTTTCGAAATATTCGCTTGGTATGCGGCAGAGACTTGGTATCGCACAGGCAATCATGGAGAACCCGGACGTGCTGATCTTGGACGAGCCATTTAACGGACTTGATAAAGCAGGAGTCGCGGAGATGCGGCAGCTCTTATTATCCCTGAAGGAAAGCGGCAAGGCAATCATGCTGGCAAGCCATAATGCACAGGATATCGAGATGCTGTGTGATTATGTACATGAAATGGAGGACTGGAAATGAAACGAAAGCATATAGCGAGGAAAATATTTGCGATGACAATCGCGGCAACGATGTGTATGGGATTATCTCCGGCAGGAAGTGTTCTTGCAGCATCCGATCAGATGGTATCCTATACCGCAGTGCAGGCAGATCCTACCCAGCCGACGACACAGGAGCCCGCAACCACACAGGCAGACACAAACACAAAGGATGACAAGGATACACAGAGCGAGACAGTGACATTGAACATTGACAATGAGAACCAGTACGATGGCATGGAGAAGCCTTATGCACAGGGCTATGTACCGATCAATGCCAACGGCTCGGTCCGCATTGTATTTCCGATACTCAGTGAAGGAGAACTTCGGGGGAACACATTACGGGCGGCGCTTGATCTGGGCGATGCGCAGACAGCACCGTTCGTATTTAAAAACTACGAGAAGGATATCCGGTTGCAGACCGTCAAGGTAAATGCAAACACCAAAGAGGTTTCCGCCTACGTGGCAGATTTCACCGTAGAATTAAAGGGAAAGCGGACAAATGGCTCTTATCCGGTGATTCTGAAGGTCACAGCGAAGGATACAAAGGGCAATGCGGTGGAGCAGGAATTTACCACGTATGTGACAATCAGTGATGGCATCGATCCGGATGCGACGACAGAAGCCGTGGCAGAGCCAGTCGCCGAAGAACTTCCGACATTTGCTCCAAAGGTTATGGTAAAATCCTATAAATATTCAAAATCAGAGATTCAGCCGGGAGATGAAGTAAAGGCAGATATCGTCCTGCTCAACACAAGCAAAGAAAATACAGTAAAAAACATGACTATCGCAGTGACTGCTGATACAGAAAGCTTTACCCTGCTCAGCCAGTCCGACAGCGTCTATATCGAGAAGCTTGCTCCACAGGAGGAGAAAACGATCACATTTTCTTACCGGATCAACGCGAAGACCGCTGCCGGACAATACGATTTAGAACTCGCCATGGACTATGCGGACGGTGAGGGAAATACATATTCCACTTCCGGCAAGGCGAAGATCACGGTACAGCAGTCCTCTGAGATGCAGTTTGACGATCTAAGCTTTCCAAGTGAGGTAGTCGTGGCGGATGTTGTGGAAGCGAAAGTGCAGGCAATGAACTTAGGCAGAAGTAAGATCTATAATGTACGGGCTGAGATTGCGGCAGATGGATTAAAGCCACAGGGAACGATTTTCATCGGAGATATGGAGGCAGGAACCGCGGCAACCGGAAGCACACAGGTATCTGTCAGCTCACTGTCCGGAAGCAAGCTGTATGGAAATACCGAAGGCACGGTCACTTATTATTACGAGGACGAAAGCGGCAAGGAATATACGGAAGAAGTGACATTTACCACAACGATCAAATCCCCATTTTCGGACCAGAAGGAAGAGACAACACCGGACAATACGAACCAGTGGTGGGTAATCATGGCGGTTGTGATTGGCTGTATCGCGGTTGCCGCAGGTGTGATCATTGTACGGAAGATACACCTTAAGAAGCAGGATGAGGAAGATACGGAATAAATTTTCCGGAGAAATCAGTGTGGAGCAATTAGACAGATTATGAAGATACGAGAGTTTCTGCGCCTGCGCCGACAGCAGGATGCAGTGAAGATTATAATTTTATATGTGATTGCAATCGGAGTCTGCTGTGGATTCCTGATCCGGGATGGCTTGCGCTATGCGCAGATTACCCGGACGAAAGAGGAATTCAAACTGATTGGAAATGATCAGGTGCTCACAGACAGTAAAGTACAGCGGGTGCGCGAAATCGAGGGCGTCACAGATGTAAGCTATGATGTGAGTGATTCCGTCACGGTGTCATATCAGGCGAACACGACATCCTTCGAGGCAGAACTCTTGAGTGAGGCTTATATACAGGAGGTCTATGGTATCACACAGGAAGGCTCAACAACGACCTATTATGCGAACACCGCCGCGTATAAGCAGATCTGTCAGAGCCTGTCACAGGATATCGCGCCGATTCAGACAGATGAGCTTACTGTGACGTATACTTCTTCGACGGAGCAAAGCCAGAGTGCAAACCAGTCAACAGGCAATGGCACAGATGCATCACTGGCAGGAAGCGGTCGTACCGCACGGATCGTACAAATGGATATCGGTGGAGATTCGCCGTTTATCTGTGCGGTTGGAGATCCGGTTACACTTAAAGCCTCCGGGAATCTGCGCATCCAGATCGCCAGACAGGATCAAAGTCAGAAGGTACTGATACTCGCTGGCAACCTGTCCTTTTCGAACGATAACGCACTGGAGATCTATCAGGCGCAGGCGAAGCTCGACCAGTTATTTATCCGGGTTAAATTCGAGTTACTGCTGATGCTGGTATGTCTGGTTGCCGTCGTGACGATGAGCAAGTATGCGGTAAGACCACTTGAAAAATAGTGGTCTTTTTTAATTTGATAATTAAATATGAAGTATTTTCCCTTTGTAATACAATTGGTTGTTTATGCAAAGTGCATGGGTTTTGTATAACAAACGAAATAAAATATTGATATCGGACTTACGGGGAGAGTACATATAAATGATAACAAATAATAATGAACAAAATAATTATTTAACTACAAAAAGCAAGTTTATAGAAATTCTATGTGAGAAGGAGAAGGTGCTAATCAATTTAAATGAAGTGATGTATATTGAAAGAGATGCAAGAAAGGTTCGTTTTGTGACAAAGGGGAGTGAATATGCATCATATATATCATTAGCTTCTTTAATAAAACGATTACCGGATAATTTTGTCCGATGACATACTGGGTATATTGTAAATATGGACTATGTTGTTTCTATACATTCTAATTATCTTGTCATAAATGATGGTTATAAGATTAGTATTGGGCGTACTTATAAGAGTGCGGTGACAACATGGAAATAAAAGTGTAAGAGAGATGGATGTTTTCACTGAAAGAAAATAAATCTCTCTTTTTTACTGCAATTTAATTGATGCAGTTAAGAATTCATGATAAAATTTTTATACTAATATTTGCGTTTTGAGGAAGAGAAAAATCAAAAGGAAAGGATTTGAGGGGAGAATGAACAAAAATCTAAAAATTGTAATATTTATATTGCTGTTTATTATCGTCTTTCTGCTCGGCATGCTGCTTGGTATGCAGATACAGGGAAAATGGGATAAAGCAGAAACCAACAAGTCTGCATCCGGTTCGGCAGAAGCACAGATTGATGAGGAAACAGGTGAAAATTCAGACAATCAGAATGATGCTTCGACCAATAATCCTGCTACGAACGATACTTCGGATGACTCTGTGAACGAGACAGCAGCCACCAATCACGTGTCTGTAGACCGGGATGTCGACTATGGTGCGATGGATGTGCCGGAACCAACGACTGATGACTGGCTGTTTACCGATGGCAACAAGATTGTGGACGCGGACGGGAATGAAGTATGGCTGACCGGCATCAACTGGTTTGGCTATAATACAGGGACGAACACATTTGACGGATTATGGGCTTCCGATCTGAATCAGTCGATTCAGGAGATTGCAAACCACGGATTCAATGTGATCCGTGTGCCATTTTCAGCAGAACTGATCTTACAATGGTCGAACGGTGAATATCCGGATGCAAATTTCAACCAGGCGACCAACGATTATCTAGTTGGAATGGACAGCCTGCAGATCTTTGAGTATGTGATCGGGCAATGCCGGGCGAATGGGTTAAAGCTGATCATTGATATCCATTGTGCGGAGACGAATGCGAGCGGACATATGGTGAATCTCTGGTACACGGACCGGATATCCACGGATGATTATCTGTATGCACTTTCGTGGATGGCTGACCGCTACAAGAACGATGATACGATCATTGCCTATGACCTGAAGAATGAGCCGCATGGAAAACCGAACGAGGGCGACGGGGCGGCAATCTGGAACGATTCGAAGTCTGAGAACAACTGGAAATACACGGCAGAGCGTGCCGCAAATGCTGTGCTGTCGAAGAATCCAAATGTACTCGTGCTCGTGGAAGGAACTGAGATCTATCCGGTTGATATCAAGAAGAACGGCGATTATGCATCAACGAATGAGGATGATTATTATTTCAACTGGTGGGGCGGAAACCTGCGCGGTGTCGCAGATTACCCGGTTGACCTCGGCAAATATCAGAACAAGCTTGTATATTCGCCGCACGATTATGGCCCGACTGTATATGAACAGCCTTGGTTTCAGGGCAGTTATACCTATGACAGCCTGATGAAAGACTGCTGGCACGATAACTGGTTTTATATCCATGAGGATAATATTGCACCGCTTCTGATCGGTGAGTGGGGCGGATTTATGACGGAACCGAACATCATCTGGATGACCTATATGCGCGAACTCATACAGAAGAATAGACTGAATCATACCTTCTGGTGCTTCAATGCGAACTCTGGGGATACCGGAGGCATGGTTTTAGATGATTTCACAACATGGGACGAGGAAAAGTATGCATTTGTCAAGGAAGTTCTCTGGAACAATGGTGAGAAGTTCATCGGACTTGATCATGCGATTCCGCTTGGCATCAATGGAATCAGTCTGGGAGAGTACTACAAATAACCTATATATAAAATTCATTGATTGAACATAAGCCAGGTGTCGATTATAATGGATTGTATGAAGAAAATGATCGGAGGCAGAAATTGAAAAGTTACGGGCACAGTTACAGCTCGTGCAAGATAAAAAGAACAATTAAAACATTAAGAGGAGGGTTCAAATGAGCAAAAAACGAATGACAAGGAGGGTGTTTGCAGTTGTATTTGCTCTGTTATTCATGATAACAGGGGTGACGATTCCAACGTTGACACCACAGGCAGCAACGGAAATGGATTTATCATCGTATATTACGATGAGTGGAAAAACAGAGGCTGCAAAAGACAATGGCGAAAACAAAGGGATTATGATCTCCGAGCTTATACTGAGCTTGCCAGCGGATATGGATGAAAAATCCGAATGGGAAGCAAAGGGAATTAAGAGTTTGAGCATGAGTCTGTCAGTTTCAAACTTCACTGCGGGTACAACGGGTACGCCGGGAGCTATGATGATGTTCATGTCAAAGGACTGGAAATGGAATCAGGGGAATTATGTAAACTTGACAACATCAGGAACGATGGAAATGAGCATGGATCTCTCAAGTCTGGATTGGGGAAATAGCACAGAAGTTGGTAAAATCGGCGTGCAGTTTACAAACCTGCAGGAAGGTTCTACTGTTACATACCAGATCAATTCTGTGAAGTTCTCGACAGATTCTACCTCATCTGGTGGTTCTGGTGGAAGTTCTGGCGGCTCTGGTACAGTCACAATTCCTGCCGGAAATGTAACAGATTACAATTATTCAGATATTGATTACAACTATGCAAAGCTGCTTCAGTACTCTTTGTATTTTTATGATGCAAATATGTGTGGCGATGAGGTAGGAACAAAGTCTCTGCTTGACTGGAGAGGAAATTGCCACACCTATGATAGGTATTCTTATACAAGAACCGATGGAAGTACTGTTACGGTAGATTTGACTGGCGGATTCCATGACGCGGGCGATCATGTAAAGTTTGGTCTTCCAGAAGCATATGCGGCATTTGTGCTTGGTATGAGCTATAATACGAACAAATCTGCATATGTGGCATCGGGACAGACGAATCATTTGCAGACAATCACGACACATTTTGCGGATTATCTGACTAAATGTGCTGTATTAAACAGTGCAGGAACTTCTGTGGAAGCGTACTGTGTACAGGTTGGAAATGGTGGCGGTGGTTACGATCATGGATATTGGGGAGCGCCGGAAGCTCAGCCACAGAGCAATCGTACGGCATATTTCTCCAGCGATTCTGCACCACATACTGATGTGGTATCATTATCCGCAGCCGCACTTGCCATGCAGTATAAAAACTTTGGCGGCGACAAATATTTAAAGACAGCAGAAATGCTTTTTGCATATGCAAAAAATCACAATAAGTCTGTTGGTACAACGTCTGGTAGCTTTTATGTATCTTCTAACTGGGAAGATGATTATTGTCTGGCAGCGCTGTTGTTGTATCAGATTACCGGAAACACAAGTTATCTGTCTGAATATAATCAGTATAAAAATGCAGATGCAGCTATGAAACCATATTGGCCGCTTGGCTGGGACAATGTCGGTCCGGCAGTGGCTTATTACGATGGGAATTCCAGTAAAATAGCATCGCTTATGGGAATTTCAGATGGCAATAGTACCTATGGTGGCTATCGATGTGTCAGCAATTGGGGTTCTGCCCGTTATAACACATCTATGCAGTACACAGGATTATTGTATGATAAGATGACGTCAATAGAAACATATCGAGGCTGGTCAGAGGGACAGATGAAATATCTGCTTGGTAACAATGCAGCAAAGCAATGTTTTGTCATCGGATATAATGCGTATGGACCAAAATACCCGCATCATAGAGCGGCTTCCGGATATACTGGTAAAGATCAGGGAACAACTGCTCAGAAAAACATGTTAATCGGTGCTTTGGTTGGCGGACAGAAAATCGATGGTTCCTATGTTGATTCTGCAAGCGATTATGTATGTAATGAGGTAGCCATAGATTATAACGCGACTCTGGTTGCTGCTGCGGCTGCAATCTATGAAAAATACACATCCGATACCGAACATCAGTATATAGAGAAAAATCTTTCATCTGGTGGCAGTTCCACACCTGATGTACCGAAGGAGGTTGCAGCAACAGGTGTTGCTTTGAATAAAGACACGCTGAGCTTCGAGATCGGAGGAACAAATCCTGTGACAGAGACAACCCTTGTTGCAACTGTATCACCGGATGATGCAACAGATAAGAGCGTGACATGGAGTTCTTCGAACAACAAGGTTGCAACTGTGAATGCTTCTGGTAAGGTAACCGCGGTTGGCGCAGGTTCTGCAACAATCACAGCAAAAGCAAACGGAAGCACATCAGATGTGAAAGCAACCTGTGCAGTTACGGTGTGGAAGACACCAGAGGCTCCAACACAGGCACCAAGCACAAGTGAGACACCGACGACAAATACGATCACGTTAACACCATATGACGACTGTGAGTATCGCATTGCTCCAAATGGAACATGGCAGGATAGCAACGTATTTGAGGGATTAGATCCAGATACAGAATATACATTTGAAATCCGTGTAAAAGCCGATGCAGATAACAACATTCGCACGGGCGAGATTGTAACGATCAAAGTAAAGACCGCACAGGAAGGAGAGAAGATTGTAGAAGTAACAGGGGTTCGGTTTGACAATCAGCCTTCCGAGAAATCTATAACGATCGGAGATGCTGTTTCATGGAGCTTCCCGGCAACGGTTTCCCCTGCCAATGCTACAGATAAGACGATTACATATACCTCTTCCAATCCAGAGGTTGCTAAAATCGATGCGACAACCGGTGTTCTTACGGCGGTTGCACCTGGATATACAGAGATTTCTGTGACAACAAAATCGGGCGGATACAAAGATACTGTTAAGCTTTCCGTGTATAAGGAATATGAAACACCGTCAGCTCCAACACTTGCATCTAAGACAACGACATCTGTTACATTGAACAGTGTTGCTGGCTGCAAATACTCCAAAGATGGTGTGAACTGGCAGGATAGCAATGTATTTACAGGACTTACAGCAAATACAGCTTATACATTTTATGTAAAGAAGGTGGCAAAGGGGTATTGGCTGGAAAGCGATAAGAGCGCAGGACTCACCGTTACCACAGTCAAAGAGACAACCGGTGGTTCGACTGGTGGTAACACTGGAGGAAATACAGGTGGAAATGCCGGCGGCTCCACAGGCGGTAATACTGGAGACTCTACTGACGGAAGTACAGGAGGGAATACTGGTGGTTCCACAGGTGGTAACACCGGAAGCAATACAGGTGGAAATACAGGCACAACTACAACAGCTCCGAATATTACAGTTTCCTACCGTACGCATGTACAGACATTTGGCTGGGAAGGAAAAGAGAACGATATCAAGACATGGAAATCCAATGGTACTATGTCAGGTACAAGCGGAAAGGCAAAGAGACTTGAAGGTATCAATATTGTTGTAAATTCTGCGGAAGCAGGAAAGACAGCCAAGCTCGGTATTCAGTACACGACGCATTGTCAGAGTTACGGCTGGCTGCCTTGGTCTGCAAATGGTGAGATGAACGGAACTGAGGGGGAAGCAAAGAGACTCGAAGCAATCAAGATTCAGCTTACAGGCGCAGATAAGGATAAATATGATGTGTATTACAGAGTGCACGCACAGTCTTACGGATGGCTCGGCTGGGCGAAGAATGGCGCACCATCTGGAACAGCAGGCTATGCAAAACGTCTGGAAGGCATCCAGATTGTAGTTGTAAAGAAGGGTGAATCTGCACCGGGCGCAAACTTCAAGGGTGTGAATGTTACAAAACAGTTAGCAAGCTATATCGCAAAGGCTGGATCTTCACCGGTTGTCGGTAATCCGGCGACATCCAACACGAATCCGTCTGTGGTCGGTGAGAACGCAATCAATGTTGCGTACCGTACACATGTACAGAGCTTCGGCTGGCAGGGCTGGAAGTATAATGGACAGATGAGTGGTACTTCTGGATTAGCAAAGCGTCTCGAAGGTATCAATATCAAGCTAACAAACCAGACATACAGCGGCAGCATTGTCTATACGACACATGTACAGTCTTATGGCTGGCAGGGAAATGAGAACGATCCAAATACATGGAAACGCAATGGCGTTATGTCTGGTACAAGTGGAGAGGCGAAGCGTCTCGAAGCAATCCGTATCGCACTGACTGGCGAGATGGCAGAGCATTATGATGTATATTATCGTGTACATGCACAGAGCTTTGGCTGGCTTGGCTGGGCAAAGAATGGTGAGGCTGCTGGAACCGCAGGTCTTGCAAAACGTCTCGAAGGCATCCAGATTGTTCTTGTGCCAAAGAATGGTAAGGCACCAGCGATGCGCTATCAGGGTATTACCAGTGTGAAAACACAGGCATACATAAAAAAATAAATCAGGGAGAAATCTCTACGATAAAATCTTGAAAAAAAGTGTATAACTGTATATAATCAAACAGGAAATTACAAAGAATAAATTATTATAAATTAAAGGAGATAAACAATGAGTAAGAAACCAGTTGTATTGATGGTACTTGATGGCTATGGCATTACAGACAAGACAGAAGGTAATGCAATTTACATGGCAAACACACCTGTGATGGATAAGCTGATGGCAGAGTGTCCATATGTAAGAGGAAATGCTTCCGGACTTGCAGTTGGACTTCCAGACGGACAGATGGGTAACTCTGAGGTTGGTCATATGAATATTGGCGCCGGAAGAATTATTTATCAGGATCTGACATCGATCACAAAGGCAATCGAGGATGGCGATTTCTTCGAGAACGAAGCAATGCTTGAGGCGATTGAGAACTGCAAGAAGAACAATTCCGACCTTCATCTGTGGGGACTTCTTTCCGATGGCGGTGTACACAGCCACAATACACATCTGTATGGTATCTTAGAGCTTTGCAAGAAGCAGGGCTTTGATCGCGTATATGTACATCCATTCTTAGATGGTAGAGATACACCTCCAGCATCTGGTAAGGATTATGTTGCAGCGCTCGTTGATAAGATGCAGGAGATCGGAGTCGGTAAGGTCGCAAGTATTTCCGGTCGTTACTATGCAATGGATCGTGATAACAACTGGGATCGTGTAGAGAAAGCTTATGCAGCTATGGTATATGGCGAGGGCGTAAAGGCTGCAGATCCAGTACAGGCAGTTGCAGATTCTTATGCAAATGATAAGACAGATGAGTTTGTTCTTCCTACTGTTATCGAGGCAGATGGAAAGCCGGTTGCAACCGTAAAGGCAAACGATTCCGTTATCTTCTTTAACTTCCGTCCAGACCGTGCACGTGAGATCACAAGAGCATTCTGTGCAGATGAGTTTACAGGATTTGAGCGGAAAGGTGGAAAGCTGCCACTAACATATGTATGCTTCAAGGATTACGATGAGTCTATCCCGAACAAGATCATCGCTTTCAAGAAGCAGGAGATCAAGAATACACTTGGAGAGTATCTTGCTGCAAATGGTTTGAAGCAGCTTCGTACCGCTGAGACAGAGAAATATGCACATGTTACATTCTTCTTCAACGGTGGTGTTGAAGAGCCAAACAAGGATGAGGACAGAGTACTTGTAAAGTCTCCAGCTGTTGCAACTTACGATCTGCAGCCAGAGATGAGTGCACCGGAAGTATCTGAGAAGCTGAATGCAGCCATCCGTTCCGGTAAGTATGATGTGATTATCATCAATTTTGCAAACCCAGACATGGTAGGACATACTGGTGTGATCCCTGCTGCTGTAAAGGCTGTTGAGACAGTTGACCAGTGTGTAGGAACTGCGGTAGAAGCAATCAAGGAAGTAGACGGCGTTCTCTTTATCTGTGCAGACCACGGAAATGCAGAGCAGATGATTGATTACAAGACAAAGGCACCTCATACGGCACATACAACCAACCCGGTTCCATTTATCCTTGTAAATTACGACGACAGCGTAAAGCTTCGTGAGGGTGGATGCTTAGCTGATATCGCTCCGACATTACTTGAGATCATGGGACTTCCACAGCCAGCAGAGATGACAGGTAAGTCTTTGATCGTAAGATAATTGATTCCTATACTGTAGATTATTCCTTTTGATGAAAGCAGTTAATAAGCTCTTGTCATTAGGACATAAAAAAGAGGAAGCTGCAGCTCCACTTACTAGAAAATGCCCATATTGCTACGGAGAGATCGACATCAAGGCAACCAAATGTATGCATTGTACATCCGATGTCTCCGGCAGCGCCCAAGGCTAAGTGATGATAGAAAATGGAATGTATGCAGATTTTATTTTTACTATATGAGACTAAATAAATATGAGACCTTTTTCGGTAGACCACTATTGTAAATTATAGATTTTGTATATAGAGTTGTGGTTGCTTACCAATTCTTAGCAGACCATTGGAGCATGTCGGCACTTAATGAGATGCATCGGTAATTTATTACCGACTGCATCGAATTTAGTACCGCTACATGCGGAAGTGAGCGAGAGCACGTCTGCAAAGAATTGAGTAAGCAAGCACAACTCGTATAAAAAAAGTATATTTTACAACTATCCACTGAAAAAGGTTTTTCTTATTCTAATATCAGGAGGAAAGAAGATTGAATTTTCTAGAGGAACGCATCTTGAAGGATGGCATAGTAAAAGAAGGAAATGTACTGAAGGTCGACAGCTTTCTGAATCACCAGATGGATGTCCGCCTGTTCGATCAGATTGGCGAGGAGTTCAAGCGCCGATTTGCAGATGAGAAGATCAATAAGATTCTGACAATTGAGGCATCCGGCATCGGCATTGCCTGTATCGTCGCAAGACATTTTGATGTACCGGTTATCTTCGCGAAGAAGTCGAAGAGCATCAACATCGAAGGTGATGTGTATGTGGCAGAGGTAGAATCTTTCACACACAAGTGCAAGAATCAGGTTATCGTATCGAAGAAATTCTTAAACCCTGAGGATAAAGTCCTGATCATCGATGATTTTCTTGCGAACGGCTGTGCCCTGCAGGGACTTATCTCAATCGTGAAATCCGCAGGCGCTGAAGTATCCGGTATCGGAATTGCCATCGAGAAGGGCTTCCAGCCGGGTGGACAGGTAATCCGCAATCTCGGATTCCATCTGGAATCCCTTGCAATTGTGGATAGCATGGATTATACAACGGGTGAAATTAAATTCAGGGAGAATGCATAAGATGAGTAAGACAGAAGCTAATGTCAATGCAATCGTATCCGTGACATTGATTTTCCTCGTCTCTGCGACAGAGACGATCGGAGATACATCAGTACTTGCAGTATCCGGACTTGGCAGAGATGCGACGACGAAGGAGACATCCGGTTCGATTGCCTGTGACGGTTTTGTCAGCGCATTATCGTCGGTATTTGGCTGTCTGCCGATCACTTCATTTAGCCAGAATGTCGGCTTGGTTGCCATGACGAAGGTCGTAAACCGTTTTACGATTGCAACCGGTGCGGTTATTATGATCTTAGCGGGAATCTTCCCGATCTTCGGCGCTGTGCTTGCAACATTGCCGGATGCGGTACTTGGCGGCTGTACGATCATGATGTTCGGTACGATTGTCGTAAGCGGTATCCAGATGCTTGGCAGATGTGGCTATACACAGAGAAACATTACGATTACAGCACTTTCCTTAAGTATCGGTCTTGGATTTACACAGGTGCCGGAGATTTTCGCAATCTTCCCTCGTATTGTCCAGACGGTATTTGCCGAAAACTGCGTTGCTGTTGTATTTATCGTCGCAATCATTCTGAATCTTGTACTTCCGAAGAACATGGAGGCTCATACGATTGAGACAGAAACAGAGACAACTGCAGAATAACATCTGAATTTAATATTGAAATAATCGAAACGTCCTGTGAAAAAACCACTGCAGGACGTTTTTTATATGTAACTTATGTATAAAAAGCTCCGATTCGGAAATAATTAGCTTAGATGTAAAAATTTTTGGAGGCTGATTTTGATGGATCGGATAAAATATATACATGCAAGAGAGATACTGGATTCCCGTGGAAATCCAACGGTAGAGGTAGAGGTCGTAACAGAAAATGGTGCGGCGGCGATCGCATCGGTGCCTTCCGGCGCTTCGACCGGAGAATACGAGGCACATGAGCTGCGCGATGATGAGCGGAGATATATGGGAAAAGGCGTGGAGAAGGCAGTGACGAATGTCAATACACGGATCAGTGACCGGCTCGTTGGCGTTGATGTGTTCAATCAGGCGTTGATCGACAAATACCTGACGGAAGCAGATGGAACCGAGAACAAATCGCGATTTGGAGCCAATGCAATTTTAGGAGTGTCACTGGCTGTTGCCCGTGCAGCAGCGAATTCCCTACGTATGCCATTATATCGTTATATCGGTGGAATCAACGCGAAGAAAATGCCGCTTCCGATGATGAACATATTAAATGGTGGCTGTCATGCAGATAATACTGTGGATCTGCAGGAATTCATGATTGCTCCGGTTGGGGCAGATTCGTTCAAGCATTGCCTGGAAATGAGTGCAGAGATCTACCACACCTTGAAGCGCGTGCTGCATGAAAATGGACTTTCAAACGGTGTAGGAGACGAAGGTGGATTTGCACCAAACCTCGCAACCTCAGCACAAGTACTCGACTATCTGGTGCTTGCGATCAAGGAAGCAGGCTATAAACCATATGAAGATGTGAAGATCGCCATTGATGCAGCAGCAAGTGAGTTGTATGATGAGACAAGCGGGCTATATTATTTCCCTGGAGAAAGCCGGATGGCAGGCAGGGAGATCTATCGTAATTCTGAGGAAATGGTGCAGTATTACGAGGATTTGATAGGGAAATATCCGATTTACTCCATTGAAGATGGACTCGATGAAAATGATATGAAGGGCTGGAAGGTGCTTACATTCCGGCTTGGCGAGAAGGTACAGCTTGTCGGCGATGATCTGTTTGTCACAAATGTTGGGCGCTTAAAGCAGGGAATCGAGGACGGTATTGCAAATGCGATTCTTATCAAGTATAATCAGATTGGAACTTTGACAGAGGCGATGGATGCCATTGAGCTTGCTAAGAAATCCGGTTATAAGACGGTGATTTCTCATCGCTCGGGCGAGACAGAGGATTCTTTCATTGCGGATCTGGCAGTTGCGGTGAATGCTGGACAGATTAAGACGGGTGCCCCGTGTCGTTCTGACCGTACGTCAAAGTACAACCAGCTTCTTCGGATAGAAGAAGAGCTTGGGAAATTAGCCATTTATGGAGATTTTCCTACTGCAAAATAAAATATTGCCATACAAATGCCAAATTTAGCAGATTTTTCTTAAATTATATATTGTATTTACGAAATTCTTATGGTAATATGTTCAAGTATGAGTTAAAATAATAAGGAGGAATTCTCGTGAAGACAGCGTTAATTATAATATTTTTGGTAATATCTGTTATCTTGGCAGTTATCGTTATGATGCAGGAAGGTAAAGGCGGTTTGTCCGGCGCAATCAGCGGCGGTGGCGCAGATACCTATTGGAGCAAGAACAAAGGAAAATCCAAAGAGTCTGTATTAAAGAAGGTTACAGTCGTTCTTGGTGTTCTGTATTTTGCACTGGCTTTGGTCCTGTCATCAAAATTCATTTAGATTTTACAAGCTGCTTTGATAAAAAGCAGCTTATTTTTTTGGGAGGTGTTACGTTATGGGAGAAAAAAGAGAACGCGTAAAACAGAAGTTATATGATTTTATTTGTGATGAACAGTACAAGCCGATGCGTCTCAAAGACATCCGTTTCCTGCTTCAGGTTAAGGATGCCGATAAAAAACGTGTGGAAGAAGCATTAAACGAACTGGTAGAAGAAGGAAAGATTACTGTTACCCCGAAGGGTAAATATAAGAAACTGGATGATAAATTCTTAGTCGGTGATTATATCGGCAACAAAAAGGGATATGGATTTGTCCGTGTAGAAGGATATAAGGACGATTTCTTTATTCCAGCCAAGTTTTCAATGGGAGCCTTTCACGGGGATCGTGTCATGATTGCACCGGATTCTTATACGAAACAGGGAAAAAGCACCGAGGCAAAGGTTACTCAGATTTTAAAGCGTGGACTTACAACAATTGTTGGAACATATGACAAACAGCAGAACTTTGGCTTTGTGATTCCAGATAACCAGAAGGTAGCTGATGATATCTTTGTTGCAAAGAAGGATTCTATGGGGGCAATGACTGGACACAAGGTTGTATGCAGGATTACCAACTATGGTGCGGATCATAAATCTCCGGAAGGTGAGATTATTGAGATCTTAGGACATGTGAATGATCCAGGCACGGACATACTTTCGGTTGTACGGGCATATGATATACCAGTGGAATATCCGGACAAGGTCATGGATTCCCTGAAAGATATTCCAGATGAAGTGGACGAAGCGGATTTTGTCGGACGTACGGATTTCCGGGCACTTCCAACCGTAACAATTGATGGTGAAGACGCAAAAGACTTGGATGATGCGATTACGTTATCTTTTGAAGATGGTGTCTATACATTGGGTGTACATATTGCGGATGTATCGCATTATGTAAAGGAGAAATCCCCACTTGATAAGGAAGCATTGAAGCGTGGAACAAGCTGCTATCTTGTGGATAGTGTCATCCCGATGCTGCCACACAAATTATCAAATGGTATCTGTTCTTTGAATGCTGGTACAGACCGTCTCACACTTAGCTGTGTGATGAAGTTTGACAAAAAAGGCAAGCTGTTGGATCATACGATCTGTGAGGGTATCCTGCATGTCGATGAACGTATGACTTATACAAATGTTGAGAAGATCTTAGAGCGGAGTGACGAGAAAGTATTGAAACGGTATGAACCTCTCGTGCCAATGTTTGATCTGATGCTGGAGCTTTCCACAATTCTTCGGAAGAACCGCCGGAAACGTGGTTCGATTGATTTTGATGTTGCTGAGACAAAGATTATTGTGGATGAAAACCACAAGCCAGTGGAAATCAAGCCATATGACCGGAATCCTGCAACGAAGATCATCGAGGATTTCATGCTGGCTGCCAATGAGACAATCGCAGAAGACTATTTCTGGCAGGAGCTACCGTTTGAATATCGTGTCCATGAGCATCCGGATGAGGAGAAGATCGATATTTTAGCCGCATTCATCAATAATTTTGGACTCTTTATCAAGGCATCCAGAGATGAGACACATCCGAAGGAATTGCAGAAAATCCTTGACCAGATCGAGGGCAAGCCATATGAGGCACTGATCAGCAAGATGATGCTCCGTTCGATGAAGCAGGCACGTTACTCGACTGAGTGCACCGGACATTTTGGTCTGTCGTGCAAGTATTACTGCCATTTTACATCTCCAATCCGCCGGTACCCGGATCTACAGATCCATCGTATCATCAAGGAGAATCTGCACGGTGAACTTTCCGAGAAGCGGATTGAACATTACCGTCACATTCTGCCGACCGTTGCAAATGATAATTCCGCCAAAGAGCGTCGGGCAGAAGAAGCAGAGCGGGATGTCATCAAGTTAAAAGAGATTGAGTATATGTCGGAGCACATCGGGGAAGAATTCGATGGAGTAATCTCTGGCGTTACCTCAAACTACATCTTTGTGGAATTGGATAATACAGTAGAAGGTGCAGTCTCTGTTGCCTATATGTATGATGATTTCTATTATTTCAACGAGCAGGAATATGCGATGGTCGGAGAAAAAACGAAAAAGAAATATCAATTGGGTGACAAAGTGCGCATCAAAGTGTTAAAATGTGATAAAATTAAGAAAACCATTGATTTTTCACTGATTGATGGTAATATAGAAGGAGTTGAAAAAAGTGGCGAAGCAACGAGGGACGAAACTGATAGCCAATAACAAAAAAGCATATCACGATTACTTCATAGAGGACACATACGAGGCTGGCATTGCTTTAGTTGGAACGGAAGTGAAATCTCTCCGTATGGGAAAATGCAGTATCAAAGAGGCGTTTGTCGGATTGGATGGCGATGAGGTATATGTCTATCGCATGAATATATCTCCGTATGAGAAGGGAAATATCTTCAATAAAGATCCACTTCGGACAAGAAAGCTGTTGCTACATCGCTATGAGATCAACAAATTGATCGGACAGCAGAAAATGAAGGGATATACCTTGGTGCCGTTAAAAGTATATTTTAAGGACAGTCTTGTCAAAGTCGAGATTGGATTGGCACGTGGTAAGAAGCTGTACGATAAGCGGGATGATATCGCGAAAAAGGATATGAAACGAGAAGTTGAACGAGACTTCAAGATTCGTAATCTGGGATAAATATGAGAAGTTAAGGTAGGAGAACGTATGAGTCAGGCAAAAGTAGATCGCTATAAGGAAGAGAAGAAGAATCGAAAGAAGATTCAGAAGAAACAAAAAGCAAAACAGGTAGTGGAGATTTTAGTATGTGCCGCTATTTTAGGTGCTCTGGTCGGTTTCCCTCTGGGCAGACATGCATATCAGAAAAACTATGAGACACGCCAGGCAAATAAGACAATCAATGCATCGGTTTACGATTATTGGGCACAACAGTATTGGGCAGCTAATTATACGGGATATGTATTCCCAACAGCAAGCAATAGCGATGCTACTCCAGAAGATGCATCTGCAACAGATGCAGAATAATAGCTTGGTATATACACTTTTAAAGTGGGATATATAGATTTTCGTCAATCAAACCAGGGGTTGTACTGGTTTCGACGGGGGTTTAGAAATTACGGTAGCCATTCGTGGACCAGGACCACGCTAAAACTTGGAAAATAAATATAAACGCAGACGAAAATTACGCGTACGCTGCCTAATTATGGCAGCTGTCAGCTCTAGGTTCCCCACAACTTAGAATCCTGGCATCGACTTAGTGGGACACTCCGGGGCTTAAGCTTTGCGGTTTCGGAAAATTCATGAAGCTACCATATAGGAAAGCCTGTTTGTAGGCGTTTTTGTATGGGAAATCCAATATACAAACTGTAATGGGAGAAGCTGTAATGGAAGAGCTTTCGGACAGGGGTTCGATTCCCCTCAGCTCCATCGCTCAATATGAGCAGGGCACCGCCGTCAGGTGGTAAAAAGAAAAGGCACGGAACTAATCTTCCGTGTCTTTCTTTGGTAAACGTGCATGCATAAATTCATAGATATTCTCACATAATTCCTTCTGCATCATAAATGAAATTGTATAGCGTTCCTTCTCTGTGAAAACATTCAGAATATAAAAAATCATGTTTTCGTCCGGAATAACCATCGTCACATGCTTGATCTGATCGAAGTCGTAATGGGTAGTTCCATATTTATGTTCGATCGTAAAGCCGGTGTCATCAAAGATATAGGTTGCTGAAAATGCCTGCTTCCGAAAGGACATCACTACGAGATAGATTCCGTAGGCACCAACAAATGTAACAAACAACGCTGTTAACACCAGGTGTTTGGCGTAGCCATGGATCATTGTAAATGCCTGCAAGGTGGCGACAAGTAGAAACATAAATCCAAGAAACCGATAGGCAAGCCGGTTTGCACGCCGTTTATTAACAGTATATTTATAGCCCTTCATATTAGAAAATCCTTTCTTTTGATAATCATCTTTTTGAACAGTATTGGAAATACATGGTGTATGATGAATATTCACATATAGATAGTATAGGGGCTTAAAACACTTTATGCAAGTGCATTTTGCATAGATTTAACAATCTTTAACCAAACATTGATAGAATAAAAAGAATGAATGAGGCATATATAAATATTATGGAACAGGAAAAACAGTTACAATTACATATTACAAAAAATGACCGTAAGATTATTACGGATTTTGCAAATTCCTTATCGGATAAGGAATATCAGCTTCGGTGTATGTGGGCGATCCAGATCTTAGAATCGAAGCTGACAATGATCAATCTGGAATTGCAGGAGAATCTGCAGCGCGAGGTTGTTGTGCGGTTAACACACCGTATCAAAAGCGCAGAGAGTATCTTTTTGAAGTTGCGCCGCAAAGGGTATACAATCAACTTAGATAACGCGAAAAAGAAATTGAATGATATCGTTGGCGTCCGGGTGACCTGTATATTCCGGGATGATATCTATGCGTTGGTGGATTGTCTGAAGATCCAGCATGATATCAAGATCCTCAAGATCAAGGATTATATCAAAACGCCGAAATCTTCCGGTTATCAGGGGGTACATATGATTCTGTCTGTCCCGATTTATCTGTCGAAAAAGACAGAATGGATGAAGGTGGAACTACAGCTTCGCACGGTTGCCATGGATTCCTGGTCGGTACTCGACTACCAGCTACTCTATAAGAAAGATCTGGTTGATACCGGGGAAATCGTGCAGGAGTTGAAACGATATTCCGATGTGATTGCCGATATGGATACGAATATGATGCGGTTACGGGATAAGATCAAAGAGATTTAAGCGCCGGTCTGGCGCTTTTTCTTATGTCCGGAAATACTGCTTTACATAGATTTAACAATTCTTTACTTTCTGTTGATAGAAGCAGATTCTATATTTCGATATTATTCAAGCTATGAAGGCCAATCTGCTTACGGGAAACGCTTACAAAACGGCTTTTAAATCGGCTAAAAATGCCCAAAAGAGGAAGGAAGAATCAAAATGAACGAAAGTATGGCGACTGTGTTCGGTTTGCTGGGAGGGCTGGCGCTTTTTATATTCGGAATGAATATGATGAGTGAATCGCTTCAGAAGGTAGCCGGAGACAAAATGAAGAAGGTGTTGGGAGTACTTACACGAAATGCTGTGTGCGGAATGTTGGCGGGCGCACTTGTAACAGCAGTTCTGCAAAGCTCCAGTGCGACAACTGTATTGGTGATTGGTTTTGTCAGTGCCGGATTGATGTCCTTAAAACAGGGTATCTCTGTTATATTCGGTGCAAATATCGGAACGACAATGACCGCACAGCTGATGGCATTTAAAATTAGTGATTACATTATGCCGATTGTATTTATCGGATTTTTGATTGCATTTATTGCGAAGAAAGAGAAGATAAAGTTTGTCGGACAGACAATCTTCGCATTCGGTTTGTTATTTGTTGGTATCGAGATGATGGGCGATGTCATGAAGCCGCTTGCAACAAGCCCGGTATTTATCAATATGATGGAGAAAGTCAGCCATATTCCGGTACTCGGTGTTGGCGTCGGTATGCTTATGACACTCGTTGTACAGAGCAGCTCCGCAACGATTGCGGTATTGCAGAGCTTCGCATCACAGGCAGGCCCGGATGGTGCGAGTGTGATCGGATTAGTTGGCGCAATTCCGATTCTGCTCGGCGATAATATCGGTACAACCATTACCGCAATATTGGCAAGTATCGGACAGTCCAAAGATGCAAAGCGCTGTGCGATTGCACATAGCGTGTTTAATATTACCGGTTCCTTTCTCTTTATCTGGATCATCAAGCCATTTGCAAAGTTTGTTGAGATGATCTCGCCAAAGGGAAATGAACTGGATGTGATTTCAAGGCAGATTGCAAATGCACATATGAGCTTTAATATCATCAATACTCTGATCTGGCTGCCGTTGCTTCCGGTTATGGTGAAGATTGTTATGTTTATTGTCAGAGATGACAAGGAAGTGTCTATCGAAGATTATAAAGAGAAAAGCTTTCTTGACAAAAATGTGATCAGTCAGCCGATTGCAGCTATGTATCTTGTATCCCAGGAGATCCGCCGTGCAGGACGCCTTGTATCAGAAATGATTGGAAATATGAAGGCAACGGTGATGAATAATGATAGCAAAGCGCTTGCTGAGCTAGAAAAAAATGCGAAGCTTGTAACAGAGATTGATGAGAATACTGTCAGCTATATCTCTGGAATGTTCTCGAATGGTTCTCTGACTGAAGAGCAATCATCTACGACTGCGGGACTGTTGTATGTCCTAAATGATATTGCACGTGTCAGCAAGCGGTGTGAGGATGCTTCACCGGTTATACGTGCCAAACTCGAAGGAAAGTATAAATTCTCAAAGGATGCAGTTGAGGAACTTGGAAAAGTAATTGATAACGTAGAAATCATGTATCGGACATCGATTGTCTCACTGGAAAATGGGGATGCAAAGACTGCAAGAAAGGTCTTCGATTATCGCAAGGAACTGCGTAATATGGAGAAGAAATTCAACAAGAACCATCTAAAACGTCTGCGGAAAAATAATTGTAAGCCGGAATTTACATATCCGTTTTCAAATGTGTTACATAATCTGGAACGTATCGGTGACAGCTGCAGCGGCATCGTTGAAGAGGTGATGGATAATGTCCGTTTCTTGGAATTGGAGGAAGCATAGCATGAAGCTTAGAGCAAAACATAGATTTCACATATCCATCGTAAGTTTTTTGTGCGTGGGTACATTGGCTGCATCCTTGTGCAGCTGTGAAAAAAAAGAAACGCAGGACTATGCATTTACAGGAACAAATGGAGACGCTTCTTCCCTTGGTGTGATTTCGGTACAGGTTCGTGAGGATGGTTCCGGTACCAGAAACCAGTTTGAAGAATATCTCGGGATTTCCATGTCTGAAGACAACGTGGATAAATACAAGGACATAAAACAGTGTACGGTTTTGACAAGCGGAAGCGCCATGGCGAGCACTATTAATGAATCAAAAAACGGAATCGGATATGTATCCTACGGACAGATGCAGGGAGATTCCAAAGCACTTGCTGTAGATAGAATTGTCTGTACCAGAGAAAGTATCGCAGATCATGCGTATCCGTTGACCAGAGATTTTACACTTGTATGGGTAGAAAGCCCGAATGCATTGCGGGATGATTTTGTAAAATATATCTGTGGAGCAGGCCAGAAGATTGTCGGTGAAACATATGTGCCGGTTGCAAAAGAAACATCGTTTCTTGCGGATCCGGATGCACAGGGGACTCTCAGTATCCGGGGGTCTTCCTCTATGGCAGATCTGCTTACGGAACTGGCAGATGCATATATGGCAGTAAATAAGAATGCAGCCATCCGTGTTTATGCGACAGATTCTACGAAGGGTCTGAATGATGCCATGGAAGGAAAATGCGATATAGCGATGGTATCGCGCAGCTTGAAAGATTATGAGAGAGACCTTGTTGAGTCAACCGTGATTGCAACCGATGGAATCGCAGTAATTGTCCAAAAGGATAATCCAATCAATCAGGTAACAAAAGATGAATTGAAAGGTATCTTCAATGGAAACATCACATCTTGGAATAATATTCAATAAAATAAAAAAACTGTTTCGTAAGATATTAAAAAAACGTAATAAAGAAACAGAAACGATAATTCAAAATACGGAGGAAAATAATATGTTACAGGAAACAATCTATGATAACCGGGAACTTTCCTGGTTAAAGTTCAATAAAAGAGTATTGGAGGAAGCAGTGGACGAGAACAATCCGCTCTGTGAGCGTCTGTCGTTCGTGTCAATCTTCCAAAGCAATCTCGATGAGTTCCTAATGGTGCGTGTCGGTTCGTTAGACGCAGGAAAAGACAGTAAAGTACGCGAAAATAAGACGAATATGACCTGTCAGGAGCAGCTTGACCGTATTATCGTCAAGGAGAAGAAGCTTCGCGAGAAGAAGGATGAAATCTATCTGCGCCTGATGTATGAGATGGAAGAATATGGTGTCAAGGAGCTTTTGTATAAGGATCTGAATGAGGATGAGCAGGATTCCATGAAGATTTACTTTGAGAATGAGATCCAGCCCTTTATCTCGCCACAGGTTGTTGGCAAACGTCAGCCGTTCCCATTCTTACGTAACAAGGAAATCTACGCTGTGGTAGAGCTACGCACAAAATCGAACAATACGAAGATTGGCATTATTCCATGTAACAATCCGGTCATTAAGCGCATGATCCCGGTTTCTTCCGACGGAAGACGTTTTATGCTTGCGGAAGAATTGATTCTGCATTTTGCTGGTGAAGTATTCCCGGGGTATAAGGTAATCAGCAAATCCCTGATCCGTATCCTGCGGAGTGCGGAAATTGACGTGGATGATGCATTAGACGATGATGAAAAAGATTACCGCAAGGGTGTGGAGAAGGTGCTTCGTACAAGAAGCCGTTTGTGCCCACTCCGAATGGAATATACAAGAATGATGAATGACTCCATCATCGAGAAGATGTGTGGATTTTTAGGGCTCACAAAAAAGCAGGTATTTCATTCCATCTCACCACTTGACCTGTCCTTCTTATTCAAGGTGGAAGATCTGCTTCGAAATGAAAAATATTTATTTTACGAACGCCGCGTGCCACAGCAGCCGGCTATGATAGACCGGACACGCCCTGTGATGGAGCAGGCCAGAGAGCATGATTTATTCCTGTCTTATCCATATGAGAGCATGAAGCCTTTTATCCAGCTCTTAAATGAGGCTGCAAATGATCCGGAGGTCGTATCAATCAAGATGACCTTATATCGTCTTGCCAGCGATTCGAAGATTGTTGAAGCACTGGTTGAAGCTGCAGAGCAGGGCAAAGAGGTTGTTGTATTAGTCGAACTCCGGGCACGTTTTGATGAGGAGAATAACATTCGCTGGTCGCGACAGCTTGAGGATGCCGGATGCCGCGTAATCTATGGTTTGAATCATATGAAGGTACATTCCAAGCTTTGCCTGATTACAGGAAAGCGAAATAATAAAATCGAATATATCACACAGATCGGTACCGGTAATTACAACGAGAAGACATCCCGTATCTATACTGACTATTCTCTGATCACATCTTCAGTAGATATTGGAAATGAAGCTGCCAATGTGTTCAACCATCTGTCAATGGGAACTACAGTCGATGAGACACAACATCTGCTTGTAGCTCCGAACTGCCTGCAGAATAAAGTCCTTGCAATGATCGATGAAGAAATTGCAAAGGCGAAGGAAGGAAAAGAAGGTTATGTCGGTGTGAAAATCAATTCCCTGACGGATAAGAAGATCATCGACAAGCTTATTGATGCCGGTAAAGCCGGCGTGAAAATCCGCATGATCGTGCGTGGAATCTGCTGTCTGAAAGCAGGTGTAGCAGGAGAGACGGATAATATCCGGATCATCAGCATTGTCGGAAGATTTCTGGAACATTCCAGAATCTATATATTCGGCAAAGATGACCCGAAGGTGTATATTGCTTCAGCCGATTTTATGACACGGAATACCGTTCACCGTGTAGAGGTAGCGGCTCCTGTATATGATCCTGCAATCAAAGCCCGGATTATCGACGATTTTGAATTGTTCTACGAGGATGACCAGAAGGCAAGAGAGCAGATCAACGGCATCTACCTGCCAAAACATGGGGAAAGTCATATCAATGCACAGGAAGCACAATATGCACAAGCTTACAAAAACAACGAGATACATGCATAGATTTCCTATATACATAGTGTTATAACAATTATATACGCTATACAATACTGCGCCATCAGTATTTTGTATAGATTCGAGACTTCCTCTCGACTGACAGTGAATAAATATTGCTGTCATAAAAAGCGCCTGTTAACGCCATACGCAGGCGCTTTTTCTATTTTGTGGAATAATATTTCAAAAGCGGGTTGACTATATACAGAATCTCTGCTATAGTATCCATATTCTCTTTAATGCATTAAAGCAGTAACGCGGCAGAGAAAGAAAGATGAGGAACAAAGACATGAAAGAATTATCAAATTTACTTGGATTTCGGGAGAGTATCAAAGTTGTTGATGCGACCTTACGTGACGGTGGACTGGTGAATGACTTCTATTTCACAGATGACTTTGTAAAAGCATTGTATCAGGCAAATATCGACGCAGGTGTTGACTATATGGAGATGGGATATCGTGCATCAAAAAAGGTATTTGATGAATCGAAGTTCGGTAAATGGAAATTCTGTAGTGATGACCATATCCGTGAGATCGTTGGAGAAAACGACACAGACTTAAAGCTTGCAATCATGGCAGATATCGGGCGTCATGACAAGAACGATTTCGATGAGAAGGTAAATTCACCGGTTGATTTAGTCCGTGTGGCAGCATACATCCATCAGATGCCGGAAGCAATCGACATGGTAGAGGATGCGGCAAAGAAGGGATACGAGACAAGCTGTAATATTATGGCAATCTCGAATTCACAGGAGGAAGACATCAAGGTTGCACTTGATATGCTTGGCAAGACACCGGTTGATGTTATCTACATTGTGGACAGCTTTGGTTCTCTGTATCCGGAGCAGATTGCCCGTATCGCAGATCTGTACCTGAATTTCGCAGCAAAATACAATAAGAAGATCGGTATCCATGCACACAACAACCAGCAGCTCGCATTTGCAAACACGATTGAAGCGTGCGGTGATGGTGTAGACTGGTTAGACGGAACCTACCTGTCCATGGGAAGAGGAGCCGGAAACTGTGCAATGGAGCTATTACTTGGATTCCTGAAGAATCCAAAATACAACGTATACCCGGTATTCAAATTCATTGAAGACCACATGATGAAATTAAAGGATGACGGCATCGTCTGGGGGTACGATCTCCAGTACCTGATGACCGGGCTTTTAAACCAGCATCCTCGTTCTGCAATCGCCTTCACAAAAGAGAATCGCCGCGACTACGCAGAATACTACAAGGAACTGTTAATTTAATTGCATAAGGAACAACAAGAAAATAGTTATTGTTTCTCGAAAGATTGAGAAGTAAAAAGAGCATATAATATACAAAGAATAGTTGTAGTTATTTATGTATATGTTTGAAACTTAGAAGTACTTAATGTTCTGTAATAAATCAGCAATGTTTGAACACGATGTTCAAACAAGCCGCCACTGAGCCACGGATGGCGAATTGGCGGCGATTGCGTAC